>NZ_JAZDUE010000008.1:0-231532 GCF_036350515.1 Gordonia prachuapensis
AACACCAACCCCACGCCCTTCATCTGGCACAAAACCGCAGACGAAATCCTGCAACGCCTCGCCGGCTACTGCGCCGCGATCAACGAGAACAACAATTAAACGACGAATCTACCTGACAGGACACTAGCGGCTCGCGGGCTACTCGATCAACGGGTGGGGGAGACAGGCGTGATCAGGGTTTCAGAACCATCTTGACGGCGCCGTCGACCTTTCGCTGGAAGATGTCGTAGGCGTGCGGTGCGTCGTCGAGCGGCAACTCGTGTGATGCGAAGGAGTCGACACCCAGCGGGTCGTCGTCGCCGAGCAACGGCATGATGGACGGTATCCATTTCTTGACGTTGGCCTGCCCCATGCGGATCTGGATCTGCTTGTCGAACAAGGTCATCAACGGCAGCGGGTCGGCGGTACCGCCGTAGACGCCGATCACCGACAGCGTCCCTCCGCGGCGGACCACATCGATGGCGGTGTACAGGGCGGACAGCCGGTCGAGTCCGGCCTGCTTCATGAGCGTCTCGGCAACCGCGTCCGGCAATGCGCCGGCGATCCGCTGCATCATCTTGTTCACCGGTGAGCCGTGCGCTTCCATCCCGACCGCGTCTATCACCGCATCGGTGCCGCGGCCCTGGGTGCGGTCCCGGATGACCTCGGCGACATCATCCACCGCACCCAGATCGATGGTCGGAATGCCGCGGGACTCCAAGCGGGCCAGGCGTTCCGGGACGCGGTCCACTCCGATCACCTGGGCGCCGCGGTGGTGCGCGATGCGGGCGGCCATGTCGCCGATGGGGCCGAGCCCGAGCACGGTCACCGACCCGCCCGGCGGGATGTCGGCGTACTCGACGGCCTGCCACGCCGTCGGCAGCACATCCGACAGGTAGACGTAGCGTGAGTCCGGGGCCTCAACCGGGACCTTGATGTGGGTGAACTGGGCCTGCGGCACCCGCAGGTACTCGGCTTGACCACCCGGTACCGACCCGTACAGCTTCGAGTAGCCGAAGAGTGCGGCGCCCATACCCTGGTCGCGGACCTGGGTCGTCTCGCACTGGGTGTACAGGTCCTGGCCACACATGTAGCAGGCGCCACACGAGATCTGGAACGGGATCACCACCCGGTCGCCGACCCGGAGATCGCCGGCGTCGGGGCCGACCTCCTCGACGATCCCCATCGGTTCGTGACCGAGGATGTCGCCCGGTTCCATGAAGGCCCCGAGCACCTCGTAGAGGTGGAGATCCGAACCGCAGATGTTCGTCGAGGTCACCTTGATGATCGCGTCCGACGGTTCCTCGATCTTGGGGTCCGCGACCTCCTCGACACTCACACTTCGCTTGCCCTGCCACGTGACTGCGCGCATCGGTCCTCCTAGTCCTCCGGGCTCACCCAACGGGGCGCCCGGGTCGTTGTAGATCGCAGATTGCCCCGTAGTTGGTGCGCACAAACGTGTTTGTCGGGCGGCGGTCGGAGCGTTTGTCCACGGCGCCCGCCGGGTATCCGCACATACGTGAGTGACGATCAGAACGCAGGAAAGACGATCGACTACCCGGGGCGAACGCGCGAGATGTCGGAGCGTCCACGCGATGAGATGCGCGACTACGAGGGTCGCGGCCTGCTCGCCGGCAAGAAGGCGTTGGTGACCGGAGGCGACTCGGGCATCGGACGCGCGGTGGCGGTGGCCTTCGCCAAAGAGGGAGCCGACGTCGCCATCGCGTTCCTCGAGGAGACCGACGACGCACGACACACTGTGCAGCTCATCGAAGCCGAAGGCCGCACTGCGCGTTCGTTCGTCGGCGATCTGGGCGACCCCGAGCACTGTGCGGACGTCGTGGCTCGAACGGCGGACGAACTCGGTGGGCTGAACATGTTGGTGAACAACATCGCGTACCAGCAACCGGTGGACGACTTCCTGGAACTCTCGCCGAGCCAGTGGCGTCGCACCTTCGATGTCAACATCGACAGCTTCTTCCACACGATCCGCGCGGCCGTCCCGCACCTGACCGGCGGCGGCGCGATCATCAACACCGGCTCCATCAACGGCCTGCGCGGTAACAAACAGCTGATCGACTACTCGGCCACCAAGGGAGCGGTCACCGCGCTGACTTACTCACTGGCGCAGTCGCTTCTGGAACGACAGATACGGGTCAACTGTGTGGCACCAGGACCGGTGTGGACTCCGTTGATACCGGCGACACTTCCGGCCGACCAGGGCGAGGGTTTCGGCCGGCAGACGCCCTACGGGAGGCCGGCGCAGCCCGACGAGATCGCGCCCTCGTACGTCTTCTTCGCCGCCGAGTTGCTCTCGTCGTACTACACCGGAGAGGTCCTGGCTCCCCTCGGCGGTGAGACGCTGCCAGGCTGAGCGACGCGCTCAGCTGTACGGTGGAAAAGCCTGCGATGACAACAGCTTCGCGAGATGCGCCGCGTTGCGTGCGGCAGCAGATGTGGCGTCGACGACGGCGCTCGGCGCGGTCTCGAGGTCCTTGTAGTCACGTCCACCCATGGCCTCGTCGTTCCAGTAGGTGCTGCCCTGTCCGGCGATGCTGAAGCCGATGTCGTTCAATGCGCCGAACACGTCGGCGATGATCTTGTGCGCGCCGTCCTCGTTGCCCACGACGGCACACATGCCGACCTTGCCGAGCATCGTCGGACGACCCTGGTCGTCGGTACGCGAGATCTCGGCGTCGAGCCGTTCCAGAACACGTTGGGCCACACTGGACATGTGCCCCAACCAGGTCGGAGTGGCGATCAGGAGGATGTCCGCGCGCCGGACACGGTCGAACAGCTGCGGCCAGGCATCCCCGTCGCCCATGTCGCGTTCGACTCCGGGACGGATGTCGTGGTCCACCGCACGGATGATGTCTCCCTGCACTCCGTGATTCGACAACGCATCGAGTGTTTGCCGGGCCAGCAGTTCGCTGCTCGACTCCGCGGGTGACGGCTTCAGGGTGCAGTTGATCGCGATTGCTGAGGTCATGAGCCCGGAGTACCCAGCTCGTCGTCGGGCAACCGGGCTGCTCCAAGAATCCGGCGCTGTGGATGTTTCGATGCTGCGGGTGTTTCGATGCTGTGGCAACGGGCAAGTCTGTGATGACCGAGGACTGACGACACCCACCCCAGGTGACGCCCAATCATGGAACACACATCCGACATCTCTGTAGAGGTCACGGTGTCTGCGGTGGCCGAGCGCATCGCCCTCATCCGACACGTCGTGGGCGATGTTCTCGATGACGCCGGGATCATGCCCTCCAACGCGCTCGACATGGTTCTGGCGGTCGATGCGATGTGCACCCTGATCGTGCCGTGCTCTGCCGACAGCCGATCCTTGACATGCGCGGTGGCGGTGGGTTCGGCGGCCACCGATGCGAGCGTGCACGGCTGGCTCGTGGACGATGTGCACCTGCCCCACGGCGGGTTCTCGTGGCGGCTGCTCGAGCAGACCGTCGGTGGCGTCGACGTGGTGACAGGCCACGACGGGTGGGTGCAGATCGCGTGCCGCAAGCCGCATGTTCCGGTGTCCTGACCGCTCGGTATCGTGAACCATCTCTCGATACCAGGGGGCGACGATGTCCAAGGACGGATGGGGGCCGGCGCAGGCTCCGCCCATGGGCGGCCGCATGGTGGTGGTCACCGGCGCGAACTCGGGAATCGGGCTGGAGACGGTGCGTCATCTCGTCACGCTGGGCGCCCACGTGGTGATGGCTTGTCGCAACGTCGACAGTGCCGCTGCCGCGCGAGCCGACGTGCTGGCCTCAGCGCCCGACGGACAGGTCGACATCGTGCAGACCGATCTCAGCGACCTCAGCTCGGTACACAAGGCGGCCGACGAGATCGCCCTGTCCCATCCGGTCGTGGACGTGCTGATCAACAACGCGGGCGTCATGGCGGGTCGCCGGGAGATGACCGTGGACGGCTTCGAGATGGACTTCGGCACCAACGTGCTCGGCCACTTCGCATTGACCGGACTGCTGCTCGAGAAGTTGCTGGCCGCGGACGCCGGACGGGTGGTGACGGTGGGGAGCAACGCCCACCGCGGCGGTGTGGTGGACTTCGACGACCTCACGATGGCCCGCGGATTCAGCACCTCACGCGCCTATTCACGGTCCAAGTTCGCCCAGCTCGTCTTCGCGTGGCAGCTGCAGCGCCAGCTGACTGCCGCCGGACACACGAACCCGATCTCGCTGGCCGCGCATCCCGGTGCCACGCACAGCGGCGTGATGCGGGACTCCGGGCGGATGCTGAGCTGGCTGTTCACCACTCCCACACTGCATCGGGTGCGGAGCACCTTCATCATGGAAGCACCGCAGGGGGCCTTGCCATCGGTGCGGGCCGCGACCGATCCCGATGCCCGGGGTGGCCAGTATTACGGCCCGTCGGGGCCGATGGAATTCAGTGGCGCACCGGTCCTGGTGCGGCCCAGTCCCCGGGTGCAGGACCCGGCCCTCGGGCGACGATTGTGGGAGGTCGCCCAAGCCCTCACCGGGGTGCGGTACCCGTTCTAGCGAGAAGACCTCTGTCGGGCCCGGATCCGGATCGTCGCGCACACCGTTGCCCTCGCGCCATGGTCCCGGTCGCCGAACCCGACGCGGAGACCGGCGCCTGAGGGGTCACAGCATGGCGATGAGGCCGATCGCGACGACGATCATGATGACGATCAGTGCTCCGACACCGATGAGCATCGCGATCCCGCTGATCGGGAAGACGCGGGCGAATCGGTCCTCATGATGCGACAGACCTGACGTCTGCGGTGTGTCCGGAGGTGTGTCACCAGGTGCGGCGCCGCCGCCCGGCTCGAGACCGGGGGTCGCGGCAGGGTCGGGATCATGGGCGGCCGGGTCACGTGCCGGGCCACCGTCCTGTTCGGGCATGGCCACTCCCGTCGTGTCAGCGCGCGCGGTCGGTCCGTCGCGGTCGCGGAATTGGCGACTGTGGTCGGGTACCCGTTGTGCCGCCGAGTACACCTACGCCGACCGCGCCATCATCAGTGCCGACGGCGCGTTGCGAACCGATCTGGGCAAGTGCCGGAGCTATCGGCCGGCCAGCGCGTCAGCGGCCCGGACGAATGCCAAGTGCGACAGCGCCTGCGGGGTGTTGCCGGCCTGTCGTCGCGCGTCGACGTTGTACTCCTCGGAGAACAACCCGACGTCGTTGGCGGTGGCGACCGCGGTCGTCATCAGCGCTTCGGCGGCGTCGCGCCGTCCGCTTCGCGCGTACTGGGTCACCAGCCAGAACGTGCACGCCAGGAACGGATGCTCGTCACCGCTCAGGCCGTCGACACCGGTCGAGGTGCGATAGCGCAGCACGAGACCGCCGCGCATCAGAGTCTTCTCGATCTTGTCCACGGTGGCCAGCATCCGCGGATCGTCGGCGGCGCAGAAGCCCACCTGCGGCAGCAGGAGAAGCGAGGCATCCACTTCGTCGGAACCTGCGTACTGGACGAAGCAACCGGACTGCGGGTCAACGCATTCCGCATCGATCTCGGCCCGAATGCGGTCACGTAGTTCACCCCAGTGCTCCGGTGATCCGTCGAGACCATGTCGTTGCACCGCACGCACGCCCCGGTCGAACGCCGCCCACTTCATCACTCGCGACTGGGTGAACATCCGTGGCTCACCACGCATCTCCCAGATGCCGTTGTCGAGTCGCTCCAGGTTGGCCTCCACCTGTTCGAGCAGGGCCTTCTGTAAGGACCACGACAGCGGCTTCTCGTCGAGACCGGCTTCGCGCGCATCGTCGAGGCCGACCATCACCTCCCCGATCACGTCACCCTGGTACTGATCGACCGCGCCGTTGCCCACCCGAACCGGCGCCGAGTTCTCGTACCCCGGCAGCTGCGGCACCTCGCGTTCGATCAGATCACGCTCCCCGGCAATGCCGTACATGATCTGGATGTCCTCGGTGTCGCCGGCGATGGATCGCATCAACCACATCCGCCAGTGTTCGGCGACGTTCAGGAAGCCGTGCGTGACCAGAGCCTCCAGTGTCAGGGAGGCGTCGCGCAGCCAGACGTAGCGATAGTCCCAGTTGCGGGCGCCCCCGAACTGCTCGGGTAGCGACGTGGTGGCCGCGGCGACGATACCGCCGGTGTCGAGATTGCTCAACGCGCGCAACGTGATCAGTGAACGGATGACGAGTTCGTGGTGCGGCCCGGTGTGATCGATGCGGGCGGCCCAGGTCCGCCACCATTCGCGCGTGTGGGCGAGTGCATCGTCGACGACCGACGGTGGCGGTTCCGCTCGATGCGAGTGATACCAGGACAGCGTGAGGTCCACGGTGACATCGGGTTCGACGGTGAAGAAGCCACGGTGGGCGTTGCCGTCGGCATGCAGGGCAACGCCGCGCACGACACAGGCGTCCGGCCCGGCGATGGCCCGCAACGCGGGCCCGGTGTCGTCGCCCACCTGCGTCACCCACGGGATCGACTTCGCATAGTCGAATCGCATCCGCAGGTCGGTCTCGAAATCCACGTGACCGGAGATCCCCACCACGCGGCGGATCAGGTCGACCGAGCCTGCGTCGATCGGCATGAACTCGTGCACCTCGGCTGTGCCGGTCGACGTCTCCCACCGGGTGACCAGGATGAGGGTGTCCTCGTCGTAGCGGCGGGTCATCCGGGCATCCTGGTCGCGCGGCGCCAGCCGCCAGCGCCCGTGGTCGGCGGTGCCGAGCATCGCGGCGAAGATCGACGACGAGTCGTATCGGGGCACGCACAGCCAGTCGATGTCACCGTCCCGGGAGATCAGAGCTGCCGTGCGACAGTCGCCGACCATGGCATAGTCCTCGATCAGAGCACCCATGCCCCCGATTGTGCCTATCGCCGGCCGATCGTGGCCAAGGAACCGAGACCATGTCAGTGAGGTGGCGGTCCGGGTTACCGTCGGATATGGCAACCACCACGACCCTGTTCATCTGCGGCGCGATGGGCGACCTGACCTCACGCCTGCTGTTGCCCGCGCTCGCGCAGCTACTCGATCTCGAACCCGACCGTGACGTCCGCCTGGTGGGGGTCGGACGACGTGACGTCACCGACGACGAGTGGCGCGACCGTGTGCGGCAGTCGTTCGGCGACGGCGCGTCGTCGGCGGCCCGCGACGTCGCCGAGCAGGCGAGCTTCATCCAAGCCGACGTCAGCACCCCCGAAGGCGTGAAGAGCGTCTTGGAGCAGGCGGACGGACGGTCCGTGCTGTACTTCGCCGTGCCACCGTCGGTTGCACAGGAGGCCTGCGACGCCATGTCCGGGATCGATCTGCCCGACGATCTGATGTTGGCTCTCGAGAAACCCTTCGGCACAGACGAAGACAGCGCACGCGAGTTCAACCAGAAGCTCACCCGCCTCGTCCCGGAGAACCAGGTGTTCCGGGTGGATCACTTTCTCGGTCAGTCGATCCTGCTGGACATGCTGGGTGTTCGGTTCGCCAACCGGGTGTTCGAGCCGGTGTGGTCGGCCGAGCACATCGAGTCGGTGGTGATCCGCTACGACGAGACCCTCGGCCTCGAGGGCCGCGCCGGCTACTACGACAAGGCCGGCGCGCTCGTCGACATGATGCAGAGTCATCTGCTCGAACTGCTTGCCGCAGTCGCGATGGACCCGCCCGCGTCGTTGGACGAACGCGACCTACGTGATGCCACCGGCGCGGCCCTTCGCGCGACCCGGCTGTGGGACGGCGATCCCGTCCGTTCCTCGCGCCGGGCGAGGTACACCGCGGGTGAGGCCGGCGGGAAAGAGCTGCCATCGTATGTCGATGAGGACGGTGTCGACCCGTCGAACAACACAGAAACGTTGGCCGAGGCCACCTTCGAGGTCGCGACCGCACGCTGGGCCGGTGTCCGTTTCATCCTCCGATCCGGCAAGGCGATCGAGCCGGCGGTCCGGGAGATCGCTCTGCACTTCCGGCCCGTTCGCCATCTCCCGCCGCAGTTCCACGGCCACACCGCGCCGAACGTCCTGCGGTTCACGTTCGGTCCGGACGCGATGTCGTTGCGCCTCAACGTGCATGACGGCACGAATCCGTTCGACCTCGCCGGGACCGACCTCTCCGCCGACCTCGGCGAGGGCTCCATGCGGGCCTATGCGGAGGTGCTGTCGGGCATCTTGGACGGTGACGCGACTCTCGCCGTCCGCGACGATGCGGCCGAACAATGTTGGCGCATCGTCGACCCGATCATCGAGGCGTGGAAGGCCGACCGCGTGCCGCTCGACGAGTACCCGGCGGGCTCGCAAGGGCCGGAGAGTTGGCATCGGGTGTAGCGGAGTCACGGACAGCCCGTCCACGATCAGGTCGTGGACGGGCTGTCGGTGAGCAGTTCTCGGGATGTGTCAGAGCAGGTACACCGCAACCACAGTCGAGATCAGCAGGCCGGCGATGACCGGGACGAAACACTTGCGCGCCAACGTGAGTACCGGAACCCGGGCGAACCCCGCGACCGCCACCAGGGATGACCAGGCGACCAGAGTTCCTCCGCCGGACCAGATATTGCCCATCTGACCGATGGCGGCGAGAGTGGCCGGGTCCATGTCGACGCCCGTCGCAAGCGCGCCGGCCAGCGAGCCGGTCAACGGCAGCCCCGAGAATCCGGAGCCGTCCAGGCCGGCGACGATGCCGACGAGCAGAACGCCGATCGCGGTGAAGATGGGCACCTGGGGCAGGTGCGATTGCGCGGAACTGACCAGGTCGAACAGGAAGGCCGGACCGGTCACGTCCTCGGGTAGGCCCAGGATCTGGCCGGAGTAGTCCGAGTTCCCGATGAGAAAGAATCCCGCGATGGGCAAGACGATTCCCATGGCCTTGAAAGCGAACACCAGACCGTCGACGAGATGGTCGGCCGTGGTCTCGAGGAACTTGGTCGGCTCGTGGGCGGCACACACCGCGAAGAGCACCAGAGCGGCCAGACCGCCGACCATTGCTGCTGCCTCGCCGCCCTCCAAAGCAGGCACCACACCCGCCTTGCCCAGAATGAGGTACAGAATGAACCCGGCGTAGACGAGCGGCACCAGGACTGCGAAGAACTTCGCCATCCGGGTGGAATCGGGAACCCCGCCCAGCGACGACGCATCTGGCGGATCGATCACCGCTGTGCTGGTCCGCGAGGTGCCGAGGGTGCTGTCGCCCGACCCGCCGGCGGCCGCGACCCTACCCGTGGAGCCGGTACTGGCGGTGGTCGCTTCATCGGCCTCGGCCAACTCGGACTCGACGTCTGCCGCGCCACGGTCGGCCTCGGCTTCCCACTCCTTGAGGAGTTCGGCCGACGGTGCCCGCCAGGTCCGGCGTTGCATCACCCAGGTGATCGTCATGGCCACCGCGCCGACGATCAGAGAAAGGACGAGCGCCTTGTCGGCGACACTGTCGACGTCGACACCCGCGGACGTTGCGGAGATGCCGGGGGCCACTTTCATCACGTAGTCCGACGACAGTGCCATACCCTGGCCGGCGATCGCGACCACCATGCCCACCGAGATCGGTGACAGGCCCGCCCGGATGGCGACCGGGATCAGCACGGCGCCGACCAGAGGAACCGCCGGGGTGGGCCAGAAGAACAGCGAGATCAGGTAGGTGACCACCCCTAGAACGAGGAAACTCGTTGTGGCATTACGCATCACGTGGCGGAAGGGCGCGATCATCAACCGATCGGCACCCATCTGCCGCAAGCCGCCGAGCATGGCGGTCACCAACGCGATGATGAGGAAGATGTTGAACAGTTCCTGCGCCGCGACGAGGCTGGCATTGAAGATCGACGCGATCGCGGTAACGATGCTGTCGGAGAACGCGAATGCGGTCAGGAACGTGGCGATGACGGCTGGGACGACGATGTTCTTGCGCATCACCATCGTCGCGATGATGACGACGATGCCGGCGAGATAAAGCCAGTGCGCGGCTGTGAGATCGGTGGGCTGCACGGTGAATTCCTTAGCGGGAGATGAACGAAGGGGGCTGTGCTGGTGAAGACCCTCCTCCCGCCGTCATCGGCGGTCAATCGATACGATGCACACGTCAAGTCGGTGCGGGCTGTGCACGATGACGTCGAACGACAGTCTCACGATCGTCTGTGTCGCGCTGGTAAATCATCCGATACCGAGGTGTTTCGTCACGCTCCGGCGGATCTGGCGATGATGACGATTGCAATGTGCACGATAGACGAGGCGACCCGACAGATCTGTGCACTTTGACCCCCGCGCGACGTGCCGTTCGACCCCTCCGAGTGAAAACATTCTCGTGTGCACGAATACCCGCAATCGGGTGACCAGCGACGACCGAAAGGCGAGCAGATGGCGGACAGCAGTGGTGCTCGCGTGGTCGACGATTCGGGCACCCCGCTCGCTCTGGCCGCCCTGCTCACCGGAACCCTGGTCGGCACCGTCAGCAACAACGTCGTCAACGTTCCGCTCACCGACATCCTCGACGACTTCGACGCGCCCCTCGGTAGTGGTGTCCTGGTCGTCGTGGGGTTCCTGCTCACGTTCGCGGCGACGATGCCACTCGCGGGATACATCGCCGACCGATACGGGCGACGTCGGGTCTACTGCGCGGCGCTGGTCGGAACCGCGGTCTGTTCGGCCGGTGCGGCGACGGCGCCGACCCTGGAGGTGCTGATCGCCTGGCGTGCGCTGGGCGGCCTCGCGGCAGCCGTGTTCGCGCCGGCGGTGATGGGTCTGATCGCGTGGCTCTTCGGTCCCCGCCGCCGCGCCCGTGCGGTGGGGGCGTGGGCCAGTGTGAACGGCATCGGCCAGGCCGTCGGGCCCTCGTTGGGCGGATTGATGGCCGACGCCTGGGGGTGGCGGTGGGTCTTCGTGCCGCTGATCCCGCTCGCGCTGATCGGCCTCGTCCTGACGCTCCGAACCGTACCGCGGTATCCGGGTCGGACGATGCGACTGGACAAACTCGGCGCCTCGACCCTGACGCTCGGCTCCGCATTGTTGATCCTGTCGGTCACGCTTGTCGGCTCTGGCGGTGTGTCGCTGTGGATTTCGGCAGGGCTGGCGCTCCTCGCCGCCGTGCTGCTGGTCGGCTGCGTGCTGCATTGCCTGCGGGTTCCCGTTCCATTCCTCGACGTCCGCGATGTCGTCGAGCCACGCTTCGCGCGGAGCGCGATCGCGGCGTTCGCGCAGATGTTCGCGCTGGGAGCGACACTGCTGGTCATTCCGCTCTACGTGGTCCGCCACGGCGCAAGCACGAGCGTCGCCGGTGCGCTGCTGTTCGCGCTGCCCGCGACGATGGCGGTGCTGGCGCCGATCGTCGGCGGGATCTCCGATCGCCTCGGTGCGCGCCGTGTGTTGCGCACGGGACTCGTGGTGTTGTGCGCATCGCAGATCGCTCTCGGCGTGGTCACCGTCGTGGATGCCGAAATGCTGTGGCTGGTAGCGGTGCTCGTGCTCAGTGGTGTGGGTATCGCACTGGTACAGACACCGGCGGCGGCCGGATCGACGCGTTCGGTTGCCGGCGCCCGAGGTACCGGTCTCGGTCTGTTCAACCTGATGCGCTTCGGTGGCTCCGCGTTGGGCGCCGCATGGGTGGCTGTCGCTCTGGCGCACGGCGGCTACGGCATTCTGTTCGCCGTCACGGCCCTTGTCGCAGCGGGTGGTCTCGCGGCGTCCTTCGTCGGTCGCAACCCGGTGGTCGGTCCCGCCGACGCGGAACCTGCGGGGGAACCCTTGCCCGCCCGCTGATTCCCATTTCGGAAACGACTGGTGTCAGCTGAAATTGACCTCTCGGTCCACCGCCCCGCCGAGGGTGTCGAGCAGTTCGAGTCGGGCCGCCAACCATACGGTGAACTGGTTCTCCGGCTCGCGGATGTCCAGGCCGATGGTGCGTGAGATCCGATCGAGCTTGGACAGCATCGTGTTGCGGTGCATGTTCAGCACCCGAGCCGCCGCATTGACGTTGCCACCTTGTTCGAGGTACGCCAGCAGGATGGCATGCAGTTCGGTGCCGAGCCGGATGGGGCCGAGGACGTCGGTCACCAACTGCCTGCTGCGGTCGGTCTCCGAGATCTGCTCGAGCACTCCGTATGACCGCAGGTCTCGATAGGCGACTGCCCCACGCAGCTGCATTCGTGACGCGATTCCCAGCGCGACTCGGGCTTCGCGATAGCTGTCCCGGATCTGCGACGCGCCGACCGCGACCGCTCCGTACGCGACGGGTGTCCGTGCGTCGTGTCCGCGGGCGGTGAGTTCGTCGGCCATCGCCCGGGCGTAGTCGGCCACCTCGGACTCGATATCGGACGGACTCTGCGACCGGACGGTACGCACCACGACCAGTACGTCGCCCAACACGGTCACATACGATCGAACATCCCGATGCGGCAGCAGACCCGCGGCGAATCGGGCCAGACGCAGCAATCGGCTGCTGCCACGAGGACTTTCGGTGGAGTCCGGTGCGCTCGTGTCATCGCGGGTGATGAAAACCGCGAACGTCGCATCGAGATCGATGTCGTGATAACCGGCGCGAGTGCGCATCTCGTAGTCGGAGGCGAAACCGCCATGAACCAGGGCCTGCACGAAGTCGCCGCGCGCACGTTCCTCGGCCTCCTCGACGCTCCGCTCGCGCAGCATCTCCGATCCGATGATGGCGGTGGCCTGCTCGGCCACCACTGCGTGCTGGGCCAGGTCGTGCTCGCCAGGGCGGTCACCACTCCGCAGGATCACCACCCACCCCTCGAAGTATTTGCCGAGCAGGATCGGGCTCGCGGTGCAGATCCAGGTGACGCCCGAGACGTCGAGGTCGAGCCTCGAGGCCTCCCCGTGTCCGTCGTGGACCTGGCCCCTCGCCAGCAATGCGTCGCGCAGTGCCGCCAGAACGGCATCCGCGCTGTCGGCCGGGACTGCGTGGTCGGCAACCGGCACGCACCTGGCGTCGAACGCGACCGCGGGGGAGTGCGACAACGCGGACACCTCGCGCAGGAGCAGTGGCATCCCTGCGCCGCGGTGCAACAGGCCGGCCAGTGACTGGTGGACGTGGGTCGCGTAGCGCATCACGTGCACTTCCTGCGTGAGGGCACGCTCGGCCAGCAATCGGTTCAGCGGCCCGAACCCGATCGGGAAGCCCATCTCCACCACGACCAGTCCAGGCGGGATCGCGTCGACGGACAGCGCGGCAGGCAGCGGGCCGTCGACGATGACAGCCGGTGCCCCCCGGGCCAGCAACGAACCGAGGCTCGACGGCTTCGCCGCCAACGATTCCGGACGTGCGTAGACGACCGTCGACGTCAGATCGTCGTATCGACTCATCACCTCGGTGAACGGCAGGGCCCAGGTGACCGGCGTTTCGGCGGCGGCTCCACCGGCCACCAGCCGCGCACCCTCCATCAGCGATTCATCGAGGAGTCCGGCGAGTGTCAATCGTGGATGAGGTTCCATCGTCCTGCTTTCAACTGGGAAGTGCGGGCCGCACCCTGTCCTCCGGGCTCAGGGTCTCATTGTCAATTACCAGGGCACTCAGCACGTCACTATGTGCACAATAACCTCCGAGGCGGCGATCTTCAGGTCATCTTGACACTCACACTCGACGGCGGAGTCCGGTTACATGTCGAGTACGCCGATTCCGGCGACAGACTCCCGAGAAGCCCCACACGAAAGATGACAGCCATGCATCGAGTCCTGCGGATCACCCTCGACGACGCGTTGCCGGTCCTTGCGGCCGGCCGCGCCAAAGCGGAGGAGATCGGCGTCCGGCAAACGCTCTGCGTGTGCGACGACGGCGGCAATGTCATTGCCCTGCATCGCATTCCCGGTGCCCGATTGACCGGTGTCGAGATCTCCATCGCCAAGGCGTACACCGCCGCCGGCCATGAGCGAGCCACCCATTTGTTCAACGAGCCGCCGAACGGCCCGGCCCTGCCGGGCAACGAGGCGTTCGGCATCAGCCACATGATCCCGGGCAAGTTCGCCACCTTCGTCGGCGGTTTCCCGCTGGTCGTGGACGGGCAGATCGTCGGCGGCGTCGGTATCAGCGGCGGCAACGGCGAGCAGGACAAGGCCGTCGGCGCCGCGATGCTCGCCGAGTTCGAGGCCGTCGTCGCAGCCGCCGCGCACTGATCGTGCACAGTGGCCAGCTTCGGCGCGATCACCGGGTCATTGTGACCGTGGAGCCGTCGGTACGACGTACCTAGCCTGAAGTTGGTCGAAACAGCCTTTCTCCTATCGGTTTTCGACAGTCCAGCTCGCAACGACGCGAGTACTCGGCCGATCCTCGGCCACAGTCCATGAAGGGAACACCCATGTCGACTCTGCTCGGGCGCGATGAGTTCCGCGCCGCTCTCGAAGACGCCATCAAGGGCCGCGAGGCCAAGAACGCCTCGTTCAGCAAGGCCTGGGCCGAGGGCAAACTCGAGAAGAAGCACTTCGCCCGTTGGGCGGAGAATCACTTCCACTACGTCGGGCCGTTCGCCGACTACCTCGCGAACATCTACGCGAACACACCCGACGAGTTCACCGACGCCAAGGACTTCACTCTGCAGAACATGTACGAGGAGGAACTCGCCGACATCCGGCACACCGACCTCCTCATCAAGTTCGGTGAGGCCTGCGGCACCACCAAGGAGCGAATCGAGAACCCGGACAACATGAACGCCATCACCCGCGGCCTGCAGTCGTGGTGCTACGCGGTGTCTCAGCGTGAGCATTTCGTGGTCGCCACGGCTGCGCTGGTGGTGGGCCTGGAGTCCCAGGTACCCAGCATCTACAAGAAACAGATCATCCCGCTGCGTGAGGTGTACGGATTCACCGAGGACGAGATCGAGTTCTTCGATCTGCACATCACCTCCGATGTGGTCCACGGCGAGCGTGGCTACCAGATCGTGCTCGACTGCGCCGACACCCCGGCGCTGCAGCAGCGGTGCCTGAAGCTCGTGCAGTGGGGTGCCGAGATGCGGTTCTCCTACACCAAGGGGCTCTACGACACCTACGTCGCCGACGATCTCGAGCTCGCCGCAGTGTGACCCCTCGACCATGGGGGACGCCGACATCGGTGTCCCCCATGGGTCACCGCGAGAACCGATGAAAGTGAGAGACATGTCGAGCGATTCCATCGAGCTGCACCGGGACGCCGAGAGTTTCGGAGACGACTGGTTGCCGGCGGCCACCACGAAGGAGCTACGACGGCGACGCAAGCTGCGCGTCGAGCTCGGCGACACCCCGATCGCGCTGTTCTCCGCCGGAGACCGGATTTATGCCTTCGCGGATCTGTGTGTCCACCAGGATCGTTCGCTGGCCAGGGGCACCATCATGGCCGGCCGGGTCATCTGCCCGGGACATCAATGGCAGTTCGACCTGGAGACCGGCTACGAAGCCGACCAGGACATCTGCCAACCCACCTACGACGTCCGCATCGACGGAGAGACCATTTACGTGAACGTCGCCGCGCGTGCCGCGGCCGGCGCCGAGGCGAGGGAGACCTCATGACCATCAAGAGTGTGACCGTCGTCGGCGGCGGCCAGGTCGCCGCTGTGCTGGCCCGGACGTTGCGCCGGCGGGGATTCGACGGATCGGTCACGATCCTCGGCGAGGAGTCTCATCAGCCATATCAGCGACCGCCGCTGTCGAAAGAGTTCCTGACCGGCGACGGCGCCGTGGAGCCCCTTGCGTTGTTGGCGCCGAAGTGGCTGGAGAACAACGAGATCGACATCCGGACGGGAACGCGTGTCGACAGCGTGGACGCCGCCGGGCGGATGCTGACGCTCGCCGACGGATCGACTATGTCCTCCGATGCGATCGTCCTCGCCACCGGAGGACGCCCGCGGCGACTTCCCGGCGTGGGTTCGGCGGAGCGGATCCATCACCTCCGTACCGTCGACGACGCGGCGGCCCTCCGCGATCGACTCGTTCCCGGCGCCCGGTTGGCCATCATCGGCGGCGGCTTCATCGGACTCGAGATCGCTTCCACCGCAACCACGCTCGGCGTCGAAGTGACCGTGATCGAGCAGGCACACACCATCCTCGAGCGGCAGCTGGGTGCGCGGATGGCCGCCTACTGCACCGACCTCCACTCGGCCAACGGCGTCCACTTCCACTGTGGGAACGGCGTGTCCGATGTCCAGGCCGGTACCGACGGCGCACGAGTCACGCTGTCCGACGGACAGGTGGTTGATGCCGACGACGTGATCGTCGGCATCGGGATGGAACCCAACACTCAACTCGCCGCCGACGCGGGTCTCGCGGTGACCGACGGCATCGTCGTGAACGCGGTGGGACGTACCGCGGCTCCCGGTGTCTTCGCTGCGGGAGACGTGGCAGCCCGCTTCTCCGACACCGCCGGTCGTCACATCCGCGTCGAGCACTTCGACAACGCCAACCGGCAGGCCGGCGCCGTCGCGCGCGCGATCCTGGGTGAGCACGTGGTGGAGGACGGCCCGCACTGGCTGTGGTCCGATCAGTACGACCGCAATCTTCAGTTCGTCGGAAACACCGCCACCGCAGACGAAATCGTCGTCCGCGGCGACATGTCCGACCACGAGTTCAGTGCGTTCTACCTGACCGGGGGACGGCTGACCGGCGCCTTCGCGGTTGACCGCGGCGAGGACATCATGGCGGCACGCGAACTCATCGGCCGTGCCGTCGACACACCTGAACTGACCGACGAGGACATCGACCTCTGGGAACTGGGCGAGGAGATGGTGAGCTGACATGACGAACGAACAGATGGTGACGGGCGCGAACCTCGTTGACGGACAATGGGTGCCGTCGACAACGGGGCGAACGTTCCGAAGTGTGGACCCGGCCGATCCGGCACAGGTGATCGGGGAGTTCCCCGACTCGACGTCGACCGACGTCGCCGCGGCGGTCGACGGACTGGAGAAGGCGGCGCCGGAGTGGGTCGCGACCCCGCCCGAGCGCCGCGCCCGGATCCTCGAACGAGCAGCCGATGCGCTGGAGGCCGACGCCGAGCGTCTGGTCGCGGAACTGGTTCGCGAGGAGGGTAAATCGCGCGCAGAAGCAACCATGGAGGTCAGTCGTACTCCCATGAACCTGCGCTTCTACGCCGGCGAGGCGGTGCGCTCCGGCGGCTCGACCTACCCGGCTGCCGGGCAGACGATGGTCTGCACCGTGCGTGAGCCGGTCGGCATCGTCGGCGCGATCACCCCGTGGAACTTCCCGCTCAACATCCCTTCCCGCAAGCTGGGGCCGGCCCTGGCGGCCGGAAACGTCGTGCTGTTCAAGCCGTCCGAGGTCACTCCGCTGATGGGGCAGCGCCTCGTCGAGGCGTTGCTCGCCGGTGGCCTGCCGCCCACGGCCATCGCCCTGGTCCAGGGCGGCGCCGCCGCCGGCACCGCCGTGGTGGCGGACGAGCGGGTGGCGGCGGTGACGTTCACCGGCTCCACCGACGTCGGCGCCGCGATCCACGGGGCGGTCGGGCCGCAACGAAGGACGCAGCTGGAGATGGGCGGCAAGAACCCGACGGTCGTGCTCGACGACGCCGACATCGACTTCGCGGCGACGTCGATCGTCAAGGGGGCATTCGGCCTCTCCGGGCAGGCTTGCACCGGCACGAGTCGCGTGGTGGTCGTCGACGCAATCCACGACGCGCTCGTGTCCGCGGTCGTCACCAAGGCTGCCGACCTCGCCCTGGGTTCCGGCCTCGAGACCGGGGTGACGATGGGCCCACTGGCGAGTGCTGCGCAACTGGCGAAGTACCGGGAGTATGTGTCCATCGGTGACGCGGAGGGTGCGGTGCGTCACCAGATCGACGTGGCCGTACCGGAATCCGAGGGCTACTTCGCCCCGCCGGTGGTGTTCACCGAGACCACACCGGACATGCGGATCGTCCGTGAGGAGATCTTCGGGCCGGTGCTGGCATTTCAGCGGGCACGGGACTTCGACGACGCCGTCCGCATCGCCAACGACACCCGATTCGGGATGAGTGCGGCGATCATCACCGCCGACCTGGGTCGTGCCATGGCATTCGGCGCCGCATCGAAGACCGGTCTGGTCAAGGTGAATCAGCCGACCACCGGCATGGCCATGAACGCGCCGTTCGGTGGTTACAAGGCCTCCAGCACGCAGATCTCCAAAGAGCAGGCGGGCCCGTCGATGATGCAGTTCTACCAGGCCGAGAAGACCATCTACCTGACCCCCGCCGGCTGAGCCGGCGCCCGACACGAGGAATCACCATGGAATTCAGACGAGTCGCCCGCTCGGGGCAGGTTCCCGAGGGAATCGTCCGGCGCTTCTACGCCGAAGAATACGAGGTCGCGGTGTCACGTCTCGACGGCAAGGCCTACGCCACGTCGAACTACTGCTCGCACCTCGACTGCCTCCTGTCGTCCGGCAAGCTGGTACAGGATGGAATCGGATGCTCCTGTCACGGAAGCGCATTCGACCTGGAAACCGGTGAGCCGATCTGCCCGCCGGCGACCGAACCGATCAAAACCTACCCGGTGGAGGAACGCGACGGCGAGATCTTCGTCGGCATCGATCCGGCCGACCCGCCGGAAGGCCCGCGGCGTCGCAAGGCCCGGCAGGCATGATCGCCGGGCAGGGACGGCCACCCACCATCGCGACACGGGGGATGGTCGCCACCAGCCATCCCCTCGCCAGTGCCGCCGGGCTCGAGGTGCTGGCCTCGGGTGGGAACGCGATCGATGCGGCGCTCACCGCCGCCGCGACCACCTGGCTGACCCTGCCGGGCCAATGCGGCGTCGGGGGCGACGCTTTTGCCGTCGTCCGGGAACCGGACGGACGGGTGTGGACCGTCGGCGGCAGCGGCTACGGACCCGACGGCGGCACGCCGGAGTTCTATCGCGCACAGGGACTGTCGGCGATACCGTTGGACGGCGCGCTGGCGGTCGCCGCGCCAGGCGCCCCCGCCGCGTTGGCGGCTCTGCACGCGGGGGGTGCGTCACGATCGCTGTCCGAGCTGTGGGCCGGTCCGGCGCGAATGGCCGAACGCGGAATCCCGTGCTCGGCGAAGACGCGCGACGACGTCGCGAAAGCACTTGATCCGATCCGTCGAGACGCCCTGGCCCGCGGTGTCTACACCGACGGCGGCCGCGTGCCACTGGTGGGGCAGCGGTGTCCGCAACCCGAACTCGCCCAGACCATTCGCGCCCTGGCCGCCGACCCTCGCGCCATCTATTCGGGCACCCTCGCCCAGCGGTGCGTCGACGCGTTGGTCGCAGCGGATGCACCGTTCTCCGGGGAGGAGTGGGAGGCGAGCGGCGACGTCGTGCCCGAAGAGCCGATCCGCACCCGGTACCGGGATGCGGTGATCCATCAGACCACACCGCCGTCGGCGGGCTGGATGGTCGCCCAGCAGGCCGCGCTGTGTGGCGACGACCTCGGCATGGTTCCGTGGCTCAGCGTCGACGCCGTCGACCGGATGGCGCGCGCCGCCCGAGTGGCCTTCGAGGATCGCTTCGCGCAGTGCGGCGCCGACAATGACGGTATCGCAACGATTCTCGACCCTCGACGATTGGCCGATCAGCGCGCGGCCCTCGTCGGCAATCCGTCGATGCCCCGGGATTTCGCCGTCGCAGGCGGTGACACGACGTCGTTGGTGGTCGTCGACGACGACGGCCGGGCGGTCAGTTTCATCCACTCGCTCGCGTTCACCTTCGGCGCAAAGTTCGGAGTCCCGGGCACCGGCATCCTCCTGAACAACCGGCTCGGCCGTGGCGCCTACCTGATCGATGGCCATCCGAACGAGGTGAGGCCGCGGCGGAAACCGCTGCACACGCTCAACGCATGGGTGGCGACCGACGACCACGGGGCGCTTGTCTCGGTCGGCAACACCCCCGGCGGGGACGGTCAGGTGCAGTGGAACATGCAGATCCTCTCGCACCTGCTGGACCACGGACTCGATCCGCAGGAAGCGGTGTCGGCTCCGCGGTTCACCGTGTTCCCCGGCTCGGATGCCGACGTGATCGGGGCCCCACCAGAGCTCCGAGTGGAGGAGACGATGCCGGAGTCGACGCGCGTCGCGCTCTCGGAACGAGGTCATCGGGTGCGGGTACAGCCGGCACTGTCGGCCGACGGTAGCGCACAGGTGATCTCACGCGATCCAGGAGGATTCCTGCTCGGCGGCAGTGATCCACGGCAGGAGGGGGTGGCACTTGGTCTCGAATGAGCCGGTCGCGGTGCCGGTACCGCGCGGCAACTACATCCCGGCCACCCGATCGGGTCCGACGATCCGCACGGCCGGCATGACCCCACGGCGGGCCGGCCAGTTGACGGTCGTGGGCAGGGTGGGCGCCGATGTCGACCTGGACACCGCGTACGCTGCCGCCGCACTGGCGGTGACGAATGCGATCGCCGCGGCCCGGTCGATGCTCGCCCCCACCGAACGGCTGGAAATCATGGAGATGACCGTCTACATCGCCTGTGAACCCAATTTCACCCGGTTGTCGGCGGTGGCCGACGGCGCATCGGACACCCTGTCGCAGATGGCCGATGATGTGGCTCTGCCGGCGCGCAGCGCGGTCGGTGTCTACGCACTCCCGGACGGTGCGCCGGTCGAGGTGGCGTTGGTCGCCGAGGCAGTCCCGCGATGACGACTGTGGCCGACCGGCGGCGGTCGGGGCGCACGCGGATGGAGGATGCCTCGCTGCATCTCGGGTTGATGATGGCGTTGACATTCGTCACCGGAATCGTCGATGCCGGTGGATACCTCGGCCTCGACCGGGTCTTCGTCGGCAACATGACCGGCAACGTGGTCATCCTCGGCATGGGCGCTGCGGGCGCCGACGGACTGCCCGTGCTCGGGCCGGTGCTCGCGCTGGTCGCATTTGTCGTGGGCGCGGGAGCCGGAGGGATCGCGCTGCGAGGACATTCCAGTGGATGGGGCACCCGCGTGACACTGATGCTGGGTCTCGCCTACGGGCTCATCGCGGCGGGTGCAGCAACCGTCGGGGTGATGGCGTTGACCGAACGCACCCAGATCAGTGCCGCCGTGATGACGGCTGCCGCGATGGGTGTGCAGGCCGCCGTCGCACGCAAGGTGGGCATCGCCGAGATGACCACCGTCGTCGTGACGTCGACGATCACGGTGTGGGCCATCGAGTTCTGGTCCCGACCCGGCTGGGCGACGTTCGCCAACCGCCGACTCCTCGCGATCGCGGCCATCTTCGTCGGCGCGTTGCTCGGTGCCTTCCTGCTCGCCATCGGCCCGCTGTGGGTGGTGTTCGCCGTCGCCGCGGCCGTGGGATGGACGGCCACCGCCGTCGGTCATCTCCGGTCGGTCCGCTGAGGCCGATCGGTCAGGAATCGAGAAGCCGGACCACCGCTTCGGCGCCTAGCGTCACATACATGACATCGATCAACTCCCTCAGCCTCGAAGTACCCGACACAACACAAGCGAAGACCTTCTACGACAAGGCGTTCGGACTCGGCGAGCGATTGCGGTTCCGGGTGGCCGACGGCCCGTCGACGGGCTTCCGCGGCCACGTCCTCTCGCTCGTCGTACCCGACCCGGCCGTCGTCGACTCCCTGTTCGGCCCCGCGCTCGATGAGGGTGCCACCGAGATCAAACCCGCGAAGAAGTCGTTCTGGGGCTACGGCGGCGTGCTCCGGGTACCCGACGGCGCGATCTGGAAGGTGGCGTCGTCGAGCAAGAAGGACACCGGTGCCCCGGCGCGTCAGGTCGACGACATCGTCGTGCTGATCGGTGCCGCCGATGTCGCGGCGAGCAAGAGCTTCTACGTCGACCACGGACTCGACGTCGCCAAGAGCTTCGGCCGCAAGTACGTCGAGTTCGTCGCCGACCCCGGGTCGATCAAACTCGCGCTCTACGGACGCAAGGCCGCCGCCAAGGACGCCGGCGTCGACCCGGCGGGCAGCGGATCGCACCGCGTCGAGATCAACAGCGACGCGGGTGCTTTCGTCGATCCGGACGGCTTCGTGTGGCAGTCCGAAACAGTTGGCACTCGAAGCATGTGAGTGCTAGCGCTCGCCGCCGAGCAGTGCTATCTTCGTTCTCGTACAGCGATATGCCACCTGTCACAACCGGTGGTGGGTGGCCTGCGATTCAGGAGGTGAGTAGCTGTGCTTCGTTTTGATCCGTTCAGCGACGTTGATGCGCTTGCTCGTGGATTGATGACCGGCTCGATGGCCGGCACCCAGCGCACACCGCGGTTCATGCCGCTCGACCTGTACAAGGTGGATGATCATTACGTTCTGGTCGCCGACCTGCCCGGTGCGGACCCGGGGACCATCGACGTGGACGTCGACAACGGGGTGCTGACCCTGTCCGCGCAGCGCAGCGCGCCGTCGGACGAGGGCGTGCAGTGGCTGACGAGTGAACGATTCTCCGGCGCCTACCGTCGCCAGCTGACTCTCGGCGACGGCATCGACTCCACCCGGATCACCGCCAACTACGACAACGGCGTGCTGACCGTGACCATCCCGATGGCAGAGAAGGCCAAACCCCGCAAGATCGCGATCGAGAGCACCGGCCAGTCGCACGCGATCTCCGCTGGGTCAACCTGACCCACAGCGTCTTTCGCCCCGCGGTCGTGGGATCCCACGACCGCGGGGTATCCGCGTACGGAACGGGTGACACCTGCGCCCGCGGCTGATTCGCGCGATTCGCCACGAGATCCTCTCCCTGCCACTAACGTCCGGTCCACGGGGGGCCATCCGGCAGGAGCGCTCATGTACAAAAGAATCTTCGTCCGATTCGCCGTCGCCCTCGTGGCCTTGTTCACGATGGCCGTCATCGCCCCGGCGACGGCAAGTTCCGCACCACCACCCGAACCGAAGCCCGTCGTCGGTCTTGCCGAAGGGGTGGGGTACTCGATCCAGGTATCTGGTCGCGAGATCAGCTACACGGTGACCGAGGTTCCGCGGACCCTGGGCGGAATACTCCCGGGCGCCTGCACCACCGCAGTCGTGGACGTGGTCCGCGCAGCGCCTATCGTCGGCCCCGACATCATCGCGATCGTCCTCGGGCAGTCCATCGATGTCCTCGCCCTGCTGCAGGCCGTCGACGATGCCGACGCAATCACCGCGACGGACCTGCTGACGCCGGCGAACCGGGACGGAACCGTCACCGGTACCTTCGACAACATCCCCGACGGTCTCTACGCCGTCATGAGCGTCTGCAATCTCAACCCCGATCTGTACGGTCTGACCGGCGCATTCGTCCTCGGCGACGGTCTGAATTACGGATCGTCGGCGTAGGCTGTCGACGAGGAGGTCACATGGCGTTGCAGGAGACCTATCGGCGGTGGATCGACGACCTCTGGAATGGGCCGTCGGACGCTGATCTCCTGGCCGAGAAGGCGCGCCGAATCGTGACCGCCAACTTCCAGGGGCATTGGCCCGGGCACGATGTGCACGGCCCCGCCGAGCTCGCCGCGGCGATCGCCGAGACCAAGGAGATGTTCGATTCCATCGAATTCTCCATCGAGGTCGGGCCTTTCGTCGACGGAGAACACGTGGCAGGCCGGTGGGCCGGCGTCGGAACCCGCGACGGACGGACCACCCGTTTCATCGGCAACGACATCCTGCGGGCGCACGGTGACCGGTTCGCCGAGTACTGGTTAGCGACCTTCCAGCTGTAGTGTCGTGCGCCGCCATCTGGTCCGAGTCCCGCCCATCCGGCTCGCGAGAATCCACGCCGACGGCGCGGGACCCTACCGAGCGGTCGGGGGCCAGCGTTCGGTGATCATCGCGGTCATCTCGTCCACCCATGCATCGTCGAGCGTGGCGTCCCGGCGGATCAGGATGCGGAAGATGGCGGTGCCGGCGACCACCTCGGCGAGCATCGGCAACTCGTCGTCACCGCGGCGTTCCTGACCGAACCTCGTCTCGAATGCCCCCAGATTGCCGGCCAGACGGGCAATCATCATGCTGTGCACCTGCGGATCGGCGACGGTGTCGGCGATCAGCCCGGGCAGCGCCAACCGCACCTCGGGGCTGTCGAACATCTCGCGGACCGTCGCCACCAGCGCGCGGATGTCGGCGCGGATGTCGCCGGAGCCGTCCGGGGCGGGAACTTCCTCGGCGGCCAGCACGGCCTCGTGGACCAGCTGTGCCTTGCCCGCCCACCGGCGGTAGATGGCGGCGGTGGTGGTCCCGGCGCGCGCCGCGATCGCCGAGAGGGACAACCCGGAGTATCCGGTCTCGACGATCATCTCCCGGGTGGCGGTGATGATCGCGGCGTCGATTCGGGTGTCGCGCGGCCGCCCTGGCGACGGCGATGCGGCGCCGGCGACGTTGGCAGAGTCGGCAGAGCCGGGCGGGTCGACGCGCGACCTCTTGCCATCGCTGCGGCGTTCTGGTGTCATAGGCCAATCCTAATTCCAATACAGTGTGCATCGTATTTGAGGGAGTGTCGTGAACCTGAGTCCGCTCGACGAGTTCCCGATCCATCAGACGCCGGCGCCGGTGAGCTGGCCGGCCACGTCGGACCGGAACTTCTATGACCGGTCGTACTTCAACGTGCTCGACCGTGGCGGACGATTCATGGCGCTCACCGGAATCGGGTACTACCCCCGGCTCGGAGTCAAAGATGCCTACTTCGTCGTCCGTCGTGGTGACACCCAGACCGCGGTGCATCTGAGTGACGCCATCGACGACGACCGACTTCAACAGAAGGTCAACGGGTATCGGCTCGACGTGGTCGAACCGCTGCAGGAAATGCACCTGACACTCGCGGCGACGGAGGGGATCTCCGCGGATCTCAGATGGCGGGGCCTCTTCCCGGCAGCGCTCGAGCGGCACCACGAGATGCTGACCGAGCGTCGGGTGACGCTGCAGGCGTGCCGTTTTGCCCAGGTCGGCACCTGGGAAGGATGGATCGACGTGGACGGCGAGCGGCTGACGGTCGAACACGACACCAGCGTGGCCAGCCGCGACCGTTCCTGGGGAATTCGGCCGGTCGGCGAGCCCGAGCCGGCCGGGCGGCCCGACGCGGCGTTTCGTGGGATGTGGTGGCTGTACCTGCCGCTGGCTTTTGACGATTATCAACTGTTCCTGATCCTGCAAGAGGACCCGGACGGCCACCGCACCCTGTACGACTGCACTCGCCGCTGGCGTGACGGCTGCGTCGAACAGCTGGACGGGGTGCGTGTCACCGTCCACTACACGTCGGGTACGCGGATTCCACACGGTGCGCACGTCGAGTTCATGAACCGCGCTGGTGACCGCATTTGTCTCGATGTGGAGTCGAAGCTGTACGCGCCCATCGCTTTCGGTTCGGGCTATGGCGGCGACTCGACCTGGGCCCACGGCACATGGAAAGGCGGTCCGTTCACCCAGCGCGTGCATTTCGACATGACCGACCCCGAGGTGATGGCCCGTGCGCCGTTCAGTCTCATCGACCACGTGGCCGCGGCCGTGGTCACCGAATCCGACGGTCGGACCAGCGAGGGCGCGGGATTGTTCGAGCACGGCGTGATCGGTCCGCACCATCCGTCGGGGTTCGCCGACTGGACCGACACGGCTGGGTAGGTGAGCGGCATGAGGGTCATGACAGCGTTGTTCGGACCCGTGGATGCGGTGGAGCGCGCCACCGCATTGCGGGAGGCAGGCGCATCGGGGGTGTTCACCTTCGAAGGTCCACACGACGTGTTCACGCCGCTCGTCTCGGCGACCACGGTGACAGGACTCGACGTGATGTCAAATGTCGCGATTGCATTCCCCCGCAATCCGATCCAGCTCGCTCACCAGGCGAACGACCTGCAGTTGCTGGCCGAGGGGCGATTCATCCTCGGACTCGGCACACAGGTGCGGGCGCAGATCGAGAAGCGCTACGGCGTCGAGTTCGACCACCCCGTAGACCGGATGAAGGAGATGGTGGGCGCTCTGCGCGCCATCTTCGCGAGTTGGAACGACGGCGAGAGGTTGGACTTCCGTGGCGACTACTACCGCCACACGCTGATGACGCCGACCTTTGTGCCCGGGCCCAATCCGTACGGCCCGCCGCCGATCTACCTCGGTGCGCTCGGGCCGCGGATGACGCGGGCCACCGCCGAGGTGGCCGACGGTCTCCTGGTGATGCCGTTCGGGTCCAAACGCTTCCTGCACGAGACGACGATGCCCGGAGTACGTGCCGGGTTGGCGGCCGCCGGCCGCAGCGCCGACGACTTCGAGGTGGTGCCCGAGATCATCGTCTCCGTCGGCGACGACGACCACGCCTCCACCCGTATGTTGCTGGCCTTCTACGGTTCCACCCCTGCCTACCGGCCCGTGCTCGACGCACACGGCTGGGGTGACCTGCAGCCCGAACTGAATCTCATGTCCAAACAGGGCCGTTGGCAGGAGATGGCCACCCTCATCGACGACGAGATCCTGCACACCATCGCCGCCTGCGGGTCACCGGCAGAGGTGGCTGCGCACATCCGCGACCGCGTCGAGGGTGTGTCCGACCGGATCTGCCTGTATCAGCCGGGTCCCATTGCCGTCGACGCGCTCTCCGAGATCGTGGACGCGCTGCGATGACCCCGGTGACCCCGACCGCGATCGAACTCGATGACGTCACCGACGATTGCTTCGGCGGCAAGGCGGCGGGCCTCGCCGAGCTACGCCGCATCGGATTACCGGTTCCCGACGGTTTCGTCATCGCGGACGCCACCGTGGAGGGCGACCTCGAGGCGGTGACCAAGCGGTTCGCCCTGATGGAAGCGGCCGGGGCCACCCCGGTCGCAGTCCGGTCCTCGGCTGTGGGTGAGGACGGCGACGACCAGTCGTTCGCCGGCCAGTACGACACGGTGCTCAACGTGGACTCCGTCGAGGGCCTGGCCGCGGCGGTCCGCGCCTGCGTCGACTCCCTACACTCGCGCCGCGCGGAGTCGTACCGCGGCGCAGACGATGTGACCATGCATGTCGTCGTCCAGCAGATGGTCGACCCCCGCGCAGCCGGAGTCGTGTTCACCGCAGACCCGACCTCCGGCAGGCGAGACCTCATGGTGATCGACGCCGTCGCGGGGCTCGGCGAATCACTCGTCGACGGCACAGCGTCACCAGATCACATCGTCCTCGACGAGCAGGGCACACCCGTCATCCACGAGACCACCGCGACACCCGCGCTCGCCACTGCAGAGGTGGCCGAGATACGTTCCGGTGCACTACGGGCCGCGCAGCATTGGGGACGCCCGATGGATCTGGAGTGGGCGATCGACCAGAGCGGTGCGCTGTGGTGGCTGCAGGCGCGGCCGATCACGACGCTGCCCGGCGACCTGACCGAGATGGACTCGGCGGTCGCCGGCACCGACCACGTCTACACCCGGTGCAACATCGGCGAGATGATGCCGGGCGCCTTCTGTCCGCTCACCGCGGCGGTGTCCGGATACGCCATCGACTACGCAATGCAGCAGATCCAGGTCGTGGCCCGGGCACAAGAGGGCTACGACAGACCGTGGCTGCAGGTCGGCTATTTCTCCGGGCACATGTTCCTGAACATGACCGAGGGCACCGCCCTGAGCTCGGGCATCGTGGGCAACTCCCTTGAGCAATTCTCGATGTCGATCTGCGGCCGGGTCATCGACGAGCTGGTACCGAAACCTCCGCAGCCACTGCTCCGCAAGATCGGCAACACGATCCGGCTCAGCACTCATGCGTTGACGGTGGGGCCATCGATCCGCCGGGTCGATGAACAGATCGCCGCCTTCGCGGTTCCCGTGGGTGATGACCCGCGAGAAATGATGCGGCAGTTGGAAGACGGTGTACGCCAGTACTGCGACATCACTCTGACCCACGTGCGGTCGTCGTCGCGCGCGGCGGTGGCCGCCAACATCCTCGAGAGCGTGCTGATCCGCAAAGCCATCACAGCAGGACGAACCGAGGACGACGGCCGCGCCGAGGCGTCCCGGCTCATGGCCGGCGCCGCCGACGTCGAGAGCGCGGTGATGGTGGGCGAACTCGAGTCAGTGGTCCGCGCCGTCGCCGCCGACTCCGAACTCGCCGAGACGTTCCTGTCGGCCGCCCCCGACGATGCCGTTCGCGGACTGCAGGAGTACCCTGGTCCTGCCGGAATCGCGTTGCGACAGTTTCTGACTCGACACGGCCACCGTGGCTACCGCGAGCTGTGCATGCGCGATCCGTCCTGGGCGGACGACCCGGCCGGACTGGGCGCGATGATGCAGATCATGCTCCGCTCCCTCCTCGACGGCGGCGATGGCGAGGCCATGCCCGATGCGGCGCCCGCACCCACGTCGTCGACCATTCGGCTCCTGGCCAGGCTCGCGCAGGCCGGTGCTCGGGGACGCGAGCAGACCAAGTCGCAGATGGCCAGGATGGCCTATGCGCTCAAGCGCGGATACCACCATCTCGGTGAGGTGCTTGCGTCCTCGGGGCGGATGCCCGACGCCGATCTGGTGTTCTTCTTCGACCGGTCCGAACTGGATCGCGTCGTCGGATTCGGCGATATCACCGACCTGGTGGACCGCGCAGTGCAGCGGCGAGAGGCGCTGGCGTTCCAGGAGTCACTCGAGTTCGACGACGTATCGGTCGGACGTCCTACGCCACGCGTCATCGTGCCGCAGCGGGCCATGACCGGAGACGAGCTCGTGGGGCGGCCGGCGAGTAGGGGAACCGTGGAAGGCGTGGTGCGCGTGGCGAAGTCGATGGTCGATGCACGTGAGGTGCGACGTGGAGAGATCCTGGTCGCGCCGGTCACCGACGTCGGTTGGACTCCCTACTTCACCGTCATCTCCGCGCTTGTCACCGACATCGGCAGTTCCGTCTCGCATGGTGCCGTCGTCGCGCGCGAATACGGCCTGCCCTGCGTGGTGAACACCTTGATGGCCACCCAGGTGCTGCACACCGGCGACCGGGTGCGCGTGGACGGTGACCGCGGGGTGGTCACACGGCTTGGACCCGTGGGGTGACGGTGCTGCGATCGTGGCCGATCATCTGGCATGCCGCTGGTGCGTCCAGCTGTAGGTCGAGTCCGGCGCGGCGCCTTCGGCGCGACGTAGACTCGCGCTCGTGGGCACATCATGACCGGGCCGGGTGCCGACCCCATCACTGCCGGGGTCGCGGCGTCCTCTGCCGCCGGACGATGGCTGATCGCCGCCGCCGTACTCGGTTCGGGAGTCGCATTCCTCGACAGCACCGTGGTCAATGTTGCGCTCCCGGCGATCGCTCGTGACCTCGACACCGGCCTCACCGGGCAGCAGTGGGTTCTCGACGGTTACCTGCTGACACTCAGTGCACTGTTGCTGGCCGGAGGCGCCGCCGGCGACCGCTATGGGCGACGACGTCTGTTCGTCGCCGGTCTGTGGGTGTTCGCGGTCGCGACCACGGCCTGCGCGCTGGCGCCGACCGAGTCGGCGCTCATCGGTGCCCGTGTCCTTCAGGGCATCGGAGCGGCGGCGGTGGTGCCCGGCTCGCTGGCGTTGATCGATGCGGAGATCGCCGGGGAAGACCGCGGCCGAGCCATCGGGCTGTGGGCCGGAATGTCCGGTGCGACAACAGCCCTGGGACCGTTCGTCGGTGGCTGGCTGGTCGACACCGCCTCCTGGCGATGGGTGTTCTTCGTCAGTGTCCCGCTCGCGCTCGGGGCGATCTGGATCGCCATGCGGCATGTGCCGGAATCACGAGATCGGACCGCGACCCATCGGCTGGACGTCGCAGGCGCGATCGCGGTCACCGTGGGGCTGTCGGGGGTGATCTTCGCGCTCATCGAAGGACCGGCCCGCGGGTGGGGAGCCGGGATCGTGACGGCGATGATCGTCGGGCTGATAGCCCTCGTCGCGTTCGTGGTGATCGAACGGCGGGCCGCGGCACCCCTCTTGCCACTGAGTCTGTTCCGGTCGTGGCAGTTCACCGGGGCCAACCTCACCACGCTGATGGTGTACGCCGCCCTCGGTGGCGCGCTGTTCCTGTTGGCGCTGCAGTTGCAACAGAGTCTCGGATACTCGGCCACCGAAGCCGGACTCGCCACCTTGCCGAGTACCACCATCATGCTGTTCGGGTCGCCGCTGTCCGGTCGGCTCGCACAGATCACCGGACCGCGCCTGCCCATGACGGTCGGACCGTTGATCGCCGCAACCGGGTTGGCGTTGATGGCTCGGATCGTGCCGGGCGCAGGATATGTCGATGCCGTGCTGCCGGCCGTCGTCCTGTTCGGTCTCGGTATGACCATCACCGTCGCGCCGTTGACGGCGGCGGCGTTGGGCGCGGTCGCACCCGGACGCGCCGGAACCGCGTCGGGCGTCAACAACGCCGTGGCGCGGGTGGCCGGACTGCTGGCGGTGGCGGTGCTGCCGGTGGTCGCGGGCCTCGATGCGGGCCCGGGACAGCCGCTCGGATCGGGCTTCCCGACGGCAATGCTGATCGCAGCCGGTTGCTGTGCGTTCGGCGGTCTCGTTGCGGCGGTGAGCATCCGCTCCGGGATCGGCTTCACCCCGCACGTGCAGCCGGCGGTCAATCATGGGTGTCAGCAGCCGGAACCGGCCGCGGATCGTCACGCCGGTTGACACCGAAGGGCGCGCGGGACGGGTACACCGAGTCGATGACTGAAATCAGCCGCGTGAGCATGCTCCGAGGGGATATTCCCCTCGGCCGGCCCTCACGGTGCTGATTTCAGTCATCTCCGCCGTCGCCGACCCGACCAACTCACCTCGTCCGCTCGAAATCTGCCGCGAGCCGGCTGATGTTGCGCAGCGAGTTCTCCAGGTGGTCGAGACCGAAGGGCGGGAACTGAATGTACTCGCGGATGTGTGGCGGCACGTCGGTCCAGTCGTAGGTGAGAGTGACCTCGGTGGTGGTCGAGTCGATGGCCGTCAGGTCGTAGCGCCAGAACCACCCACCGAAATCCAGTTCGCCGTTGTCGTCCGGCTGTCCGGGCAGCCACGCGATGGCCTTCGGCGGGTCGATGACCGTCACCTGGTTGGAGATCCGGTAGTCGCCGTCCGGGTGATTCGCGTGATACATGTTCACCCGGAAGACCTGGCCGACCTCGGTCAACGGTGCCTGGTCGACGGCGTCGCGCACCCATCCCGTGCCGTCGACCGCACCGTGGGTGGACGGTTCGGCGAGCACGGCGAACACGCCTGTGATCGGCACATCGATGGTCAGAGTGGCGGTCACGTTCTCTCGGGGCATGCTGCTCGCTGCTCCTCTGGTCGGCGCGGGGAGGACATATGGGTAGACCGAGGTTCGCGGCCCAAATCACCGGTCGGAATAACCCGCGGGACCGCACAGTTGTAGATGTCCGACGGCGTTCGGGATCAGCTGCCCCGGGCCCCACCCCATTCGCCGCTTCGAGCGGCCGTTCGCCGAGAGGCGCACTGCCCGGACCCGTCGACCACGTACGAGGGCCGCCACCCGTTGGGTGACGGCCCTCGTCATGTGTGGATCTACTACGTCAGATCAGAGGTTGCGCTGCACGTAACTCGCCGCGTCGAGCGTCATCCCGTTCACCGAGTACAGCACATGCAGACCGTTCGGCTGCCCGACCGGCGATCCGTCACAGATGTTGTCACCCGGGATGCAGTAGCTCTTGGTGCGCGCCTGGTATTCGCGGTCGACCTGGATCTCCGGCGACCCGACATCACGCAAGAACCGGTCCGACGGCGGCGCGAACAGCACCACCGCGGCGACGTTGTCGGAGACGTTCGCCGGCAGCGGCGGCGGCACCTGGTTCTCGTACTCCCGGTACTCGGACGGGACATCGATGCCGGTCGCGGTGGTGAACCCGGCGACAACCGCGCCCTGCGAGTACCCGCCGAGCACGATGCGCGTGTTCGGGCAGGTGGCCGCGAGGTACTTGATCCGCGACTGCGCCGAGCGAACGCCGATGGCCACCGAGTTGGCGATGGCGAGACGGTCATTGAACCGGTCGCTGGCCGGATAGTTGACGCCATAGCTGCTGACCGACTTGCCGGGCAGCTGGGCGCGCACCGCCTCGGTGAACGAGACGCCGGTCAGACCCAGCGGGGGCGCGGGTTCGATGGTGCCGCGCGCGAAGATCACCTCCACGTCCGCGCACGGCGCGGCCTGTGCCTGCGCGTTCGTGAGGAACAACGAGCCGCTGAGCGCCGTGGCCAGACAGGCCAGTGACACCATCGAGCGGCGAGCGAGAGTCGAAACGGACATGAAGCGCACTCCTCGGGTCAGACGGTTTGATCCGGTTCTCACGTGATTCATTCGCTCGGGCTCGGCGGTCGGATGGGTCGTCTTGTCATCGAATGTAGCCATCGTGCGAGCTGCTGCGCCGCTGATCGCGCAGGGTTGTCCGGTATCGGCGGTTTGCGGGGGAGAGATTCACGCAAGCTGTCCGCTCCTGGCGAAATATCCCCGGGAACAAACATCCCGCCACCCAGGTTGAGCCCATCAGACTGAACTTTGGAGGTTTGATGTCGAACACGTATTCAGTGCCGGTCCTGTTCGTACCCGACCTGGTCGTCCTACCGGGGATGGTTGTACCGATCCCACTCGACGACGCGGCCCAGGCGACCGTGGACGCGGCCCGGGCAGGGGAGTCCGGAAAGCTGCTGGTCGCCCCGCGCCCGGACGACCGCTATCCCACCTACGGCGTGATCGCGTCGATCGTGCAGGTGGGACGTATCCCCGGCGGCGGAACCGCCGCCGTGGTCAAGGGTGAACAGCGCGCGCACATCGGCACCGGGACGACCGGGCCGGGCGCGGCCCTGTGGGTCGAGGTCACCGAGGTCGACGACCAGCCCGTCACCGACGAGGTCAGGCACCTCGCCGCCGAGTACAAGCAGTTGGTTCTGGCGATGCTGCAGCGCCGCGAGGCGTGGCAGATCATCGACGCCGTCAACAAGCTGACCGATCCGTCGGATCTCGCCGACACCGCCGGTTACAGCTCGTGGCTCACGGACGAACAGAAGCGCCGGCTACTCGAGACCCCCGACGTCGCCGAACGTCTCACGCTGCTGACCGAGTGGACCGGTGAACACATCGCCGAGACCGAGGTCAGTGACAAGATCGCCGACGACGTCCGCAGCGGAATGGAGAAGCAGCAGAAGGAGTTCCTGCTGCGCCAGCAGCTCAACGCCATCCGCAAGGAACTCGGCGAGGACGAACCCGACGGCGCCGACGACTACCGCGGCCGCGTGGAAGCCGCCGACCTGCCCGACAACGTGCGTGAAGCCGCACTGCGCGAGGTCGGCAAGCTCGAACGCGCCAGCGACCAGTCGCCGGAGACCAGTTGGATTCGCACCTGGCTCGACACCGTGCTCGACCTGCCGTGGAGCGTGCGGACCGACGACTCCACCGACATCACGGGCGCCCGCGAGATCCTCGACGCCGACCATCACGGTCTCGACGACGTGAAGGACCGCATCGTCGAGTACCTGGCGGTGCGTGCCCGTCGTGCCGACCGCGGGCTGCAGGTCGTCGGCGGCCGCGGCTCCGGTGCCGTGATGGTGCTGGCCGGCCCGCCCGGAGTCGGTAAGACGTCCTTGGGTGAGTCCGTGGCCCGTGCCCTCGGGCGGAAGTTCGTGCGCGTCGCCCTCGGCGGTGTGCGTGACGAGGCCGAGATCCGTGGTCACCGCCGCACCTATGTCGGTGCACTCCCGGGTCGGATCGTGCGTGCCATCGGCGAAGCGGGATCGATGAATCCTGTTGTGCTGCTGGACGAGATCGACAAGGTCGGCTCCGACTACCGGGGCGACCCGGCGGCGGCACTGCTCGAGGTCCTCGACCCCGCGCAGAACCACACGTTCCGGGATCACTACCTGGATCTGGATCTCGACCTGTCCGACGTCCTGTTCCTGGCGACCGCCAACGTCATCGAGAACATCCCGTCAGCGCTGCTGGACCGGATGGAACTGGTGACCATCGACGGTTACACCGAGGACGACAAGGTGGCCATCGCCCGCGACTTCCTGCTCCCGCGGCAGGCCGACCGTGCGGCGCTGACCGCCGACGAGGTGACCGTCGCCGACGACGCGCTGCGTGAGATCGCTGCGAACTACACCCGCGAACCCGGTGTGCGACAGTTCGAACGGCTGCTCGCCAAGCTGCTCCGCAAGGCTGCGACGAACCTCGAGTCAGGGAAGGCGCAGGCTCCCGTCGTGCTCGGGGAGTCCGACCTCAAGGACTACATCGGGCGGCCGCGGTTCACCCCCGAATCGGCCGAGCGCACCGCGGTGCCCGGCGTGGCCACCGGCCTGGCGGTCACCGGCATGGGCGGCGACGTCCTGTTCATCGAGGCCAACAGCAACGCCGGCGAGGCCGGGTTGAAACTGACCGGCCAGCTCGGCGATGTGATGAAGGAGTCGGCGCAGATCGCATTGTCGTACGTGCGTGCCCACGCCGACGAACTCGGCATCGATCGGGCCACGCTGGACAAGACGATCCATGTCCACGTGCCGGCCGGCGCGGTGCCGAAGGACGGTCCGAGTGCCGGCGTCACGATGGTCACCGCACTGGTGTCGATGGCGACCGGCCGGAAGGTGCGTGCCGACGTGGGTATGACCGGCGAGGTCACGCTCAACGGACGGGTGTTGCCGATCGGTGGGGTCAAGCAGAAACTGCTTGCCGCACAACGCAACGGCCTGTCGACCGTGTTCATCCCGCAGCGCAACGAGCCCGACCTCGACGATGTGCCCGCCGAGGTGCTCGACGCGCTCGAGCTCCGGCCGATGGTCGACGTCGCCGACATCATCACGCAGGCGTTGGAGCCGGTCGCCGACCGTGCGGCCACGGCTGCCTGAAATCTGGCCGGAACCACCGCGCAAGCGGCCCGAGGCGACGATAATCGGCCTCGGGCCGCTCCGCGGTGTCACCTCATCGCCGGGCGGCGACCTTCGAGGCAAAGGAGCCCGGCCGTGACCGATCTACCCACGATCACCGATGAGCAGATGAACGAAATGCTCTCGCACGCAAACCCGTACAGTGTGATGATCCTGAAAGCGGGACCGAAGTACGATACCGACGCCGCCGCCGCGGCGATCTGGGAACACGGACGACGCAACTTCGCGTTGCGTGCGGCCGGGGTGCTCTCGGTGGTGCTGCCCGTCGACGACGACTCGGACATCTGCGGAATCGGCATCTTCGACCGCGACGTCGACACGACGGTCGACCTCATGAACTCCGATCCCGGTGTCGCCGCGGGCGTCTTCGAGTTCGAGGTCCATCCGGCGAGGGGATTCCCGGGCGACGGTTTGCCGGTCGCGCAGGACTGACCCCTGGCTGGGCAACGTTCGCATAAGAGTCACGTGAGAAACCGGACCCACCTCTTGAGTTCACGGCGTGCGACCGGCGATCCTGAAGGCTGTGCGCCACAAGACGCTCACACTCCTCTCGGCGGCCGTGTTCGCGTTCGCGGCGGTCGGACTGGCCGTGGTCACCCACGACGAAGCGGCTGCCGCGCCGGCGGCCGGCAAGAGCACCGAGCGGGTCGGCACCGGCGCGAACCCGCGCACATTCGAGATGTACCGTCCCGCAGGACTGTCCGGTCCGTCCCCGCTCGTTGTCGTGCTGCACGGCGGCTACGGCAGCGGTAGGCAGGCGGAGAACTCCTATCACTGGGACGCACAGGCCGACCGCGGCAGGTTCGTCGCCGTGTTCCCCGACGGAGTCGGACGGTCCTGGAATGCCGGCACATGCTGCGGCCCGGCGCAGCAACGCGATGTCGACGACGTCGCCTTCATCCGCGCGGTGATCGAGCGTGCCGCAGAGCTGCAGCCGATCGACCGGTCACGCGTCTTCGTCACGGGAATGTCCAACGGGGCGATGATGGCCTACCGTCTGGCCTGCGAGACCGACCTCTTCGCCGCGGCTGCGCCGGTGGCCGGGACGCTGGTGACCGACTGCGCCGACGCCGCGCCGACATCGTTGTTGCACATCCACGGCACCGCCGACGAGTCCGTGCGCTACGGCGGCGGCCCGGGCCGGGCGCACAACATTCGCGGTACGGCGCGCGTCGACGGCGCGCCGGTGCCGCAGGCGGTCGCGACCTTTCGGCGTGCTGGTGACTGCCCAGAGCCGACAACCCGGCGGTCGGGGGAGACGATCACGTCGACCGCCGAGTGTCCCGGAGGGCGCACGGTGCAACTGATCTCGATCGTGGGTACCGGGCACCAATGGCCCGGTGCGAGTTCGCGACCCGTCGCATCTGTCCTCCGCCCGGGCGACAGACCGTCACAGGCGCTGGACGCGACCACCGCCATCTGGGACTTCTTCGCCGAGCACGGGCGGTAGCGGAGTCACCGCTCCGGAAACCGAAAAATGCGTGCGATGGCCGCGCGGATCATCGGCCGAGGAAAGTTCGACGTCGCGACCAAGGTCTGCTGCTGAATCAATCCGTCGATGAGCACGACGATCAGTTCGGCCGCCCGTTCGGAACTCTGCGGAGCGTAGGCGCGCACGAACGGCTCGGTGAACCCGATGAACGCCGTCCGATTGGTGATGACCTGCTTGCGGAGCTCGGCGTCGAACTGGGCCTCGACGAGCAGCGCGTGACGCGCCCGGACGGCGCCGCGGCCCTCGTTCGACATCGCCTCGACGAAATCGGTGGTGCAGTCGAGGATGACGTCGGTCGCGGCGTTCTCCCCGGCGTCGAGGATCGGACCGAACGTCTGAACCGCGATCGCGTACATCTGCTCGTACACCTCGGCCAGGGCGAGGGCGTTGAGACGCGATCTGGTGGGCGCGTAGTAGTTGACGGATCCGGCCGGCAGTCCGGCTGCCTCGTCGACGGCCCGATGTGTCAGGGCCCGCAGGCCGCCGGATGCGATCACCTGGAGTGCTGCCTTTCCGAGCAGCGCCTGGCGGTCAGTCATCGTCGGCCACAGTCGTCACGTTCCCCCACCCTCCGAGGTCTGCCTTGCGGAAATCGCACCGAGCCGTGGCCGGTCGGATGAGTTTAAGCGGGGCGGTGCGCGACCCGTGTGACCGCCGGGCCGAGTTGAGACGTCGCTCACATTGAGTTGGATCAGCTCAACTTTCTACTGCAGGTCGGGAACATTCCGCCGGTCGCACCCGTTGGACACTTCGAGAAACCTGAGCGGTGTAGGCTCAACCCAGGTTGACTCCGTCGCGTGTCTTGAGTAGGACATGAGTCGGATGCACTGAAGTTCAGGTTTCGAGAGAACTCGGATCGAGACGCACTGGGTGCAGACCCATGAACTAGGAGGAAATACATGTCTCGTGCAGTTGGAATCGACCTCGGTACCACCAACTCGGTGGTCTCCGTGCTCGAAGGCGGCGAAGCCGCCGTCATCGCCAACGCCGAAGGCTCCCGCACGACCCCGTCGGTCGTCGCGTTTGCGCGCAACGGCGAGGTCCTGGTCGGGCAGCCGGCAAAGAACCAGGCGGTCACCAACGTCGACCGCACCATCCGGTCGGTCAAGCGCCACATGGGCGAGGGCGACTGGTCCGTCGAGATCGATGACAAGAAGTACACCCCGCAGGAGATCAGCGCCCGCACGCTGCAGAAGCTGAAGCGCGACGCGGAGTCCTACCTGGGCGAGGACGTGACCGACGCGGTCATCACCGTGCCGGCCTACTTCAACGACGCCCAGCGTCAGGCCACCAAGGAAGCCGGCCAGATCGCCGGCCTCAACGTGCTGCGCATCGTCAACGAGCCCACCGCCGCGGCGCTTGCCTACGGCCTGGACAAGGGCGAGAGCGAACAGACCATCCTGGTGTTCGACCTCGGTGGCGGTACCTTCGACGTCTCGCTGCTGGAGATCGGCGACGGTGTCGTCGAGGTCCGCGCGACCTCCGGTGACAACCACCTCGGTGGTGACGACTGGGATCAGCGCATCGTCGACTGGCTCGTCGACAAGTTCAAGAGCCAGAACGGCATCGACCTGACCAAGGACAAGATGGCCATGCAGCGTCTGCGTGAGGCTGCGGAAAAGGCCAAGATCGAGCTGTCTGCTTCGCAGAGCACGTCGATCAATCTGCCCTACATCACCGTCGACGCCGAGAAGAACCCGCTGTTCCTCGATGAGCAGCTCTCGCGTAGCGAGTTCCAGAAGATCACCTCGGACCTGCTCGAGCGCACCCGTTCGCCGTTCCAGGCGGTCATCAAGGACGCCGGCATCGCTGTCGGCGACATCGACCACGTGGTGCTCGTCGGCGGTTCGACCCGTATGCCTGCCGTCACCGAGCTGGTGAAGGAACTGACCGGCGGGCAGGAGCCCAACAAGGGCGTCAACCCGGACGAGGTCGTCGCCGTGGGCGCGGCCCTGCAGGCCGGCGTGCTGCGCGGCGAGGTCAAGGATGTGCTGCTGCTCGACGTCACCCCGCTGAGCCTCGGTATCGAGACCAAGGGCGGCGTGATGCACAAGCTGATCGAGCGCAACACCACCATCCCGACCAAGCGGTCGGAGACCTACACCACCGCCGAGGACAACCAGCCGTCGGTGCAGATCCAGGTCTATCAGGGTGAGCGCGAGATCGCCTCGCACAACAAGCTGCTCGGCTCGTTCGAGCTCGGCGGCATCGCCCCGGCGCCGCAGGGTGTCCCGCAGATCGAGGTGACCTTCGACATCGACGCCAACGGCATCGTGCACGTCACCGCGAAGGACAAGGGCACCGGCAAGGAGAACTCCATCCGCATCCAGGAGGGCTCGGGCCTGAGCAAGGACGAGATCGACCGGATGATCAAGGACGCCGAGGCACACGCCGACGAGGACCGTCAGCGTCGCGAGGAGGCCGAGACCCGCAACCAGGCCGAGTCGCTGGTCAACCAGACCGAGAAGTTCCTCAAGGACAACGAGGACAAGGTTCCCGGCGAGGTCAAGGACAAGGTCAACGCGGCCATCTCCGAGGCACAGGAAGCGCTGAAGGGCACCGACATCGCGGCCATCAAGAGCGCGGTGGAGAAGCTCTCGGCCGAGTCGCAGGAGATGGGTCAGGCAATTTACGCCGCATCGGCCGCCGAGTCGCCCAACGGCGACGCACCCGAGGGTGAGTCGGCCGGTGGCGACAACGACGTCGTCGACGCCGAGGTGGTCGACGAGCCGTCGAACACCAGCGGGGACAACAAGTGACCGCTGGGGAGCCGGAAGGCGCACGCGAGCAGGAACCGGTCACGGTGACCGATCGTCGCCGCATCGACCCCGAAACGGGTGAGGTGCGCGAGGATCCGGCCGCCGGGCCGGGCCCGGCCGACGCCGAACCGGACACCGAGGTGACCGCAAACGGCGCAGAAGCCGAACCGGAGATCCCCGACGTCGCCGACGAGCGGGTCGCCGAGCTCACCGCCGATCTGCAGCGTGAGCGTGCCCAGTTCGCCAACTTCCGTCGGCGTGCCGCCGAGGAGAAGCAGGGCTCGGTGACCTACGGCAAGCAGTTGCTCATCGACAAGCTGCTGCCGGTCCTCGACGATCTCGACCGTGCCCGCGAGCACGGCGACCTCGACGCGGGGCCGCTGCGCAGCGTCGCCGACAAACTGGCCGGCGCTCTGTCGGCGGAAGGGCTCACCAAGTTCGGTGAACCCGGCGACGTGTTCGACCCCGAACTGCACGAAGCCGTTCAGCACGAGGGTGACGGGGCGGAGCCGGTGATCGGCGCGGTGTACCGCACCGGGTATCGGCTCGGCGACAAGGTCATCCGTCACGCGATGGTCACGGTGACCGATCCGGTCGATGTAGCCGGCGATCCGGCCGAACAGACTGGTGCACAATAAGCGCACTGGTCACTCCGCTCACCCCGCTCCCTGAGGAGCGAGGGGCGGCGACCCACCCGCTCCCTGAGGAGCGAGGAGGGGCGACCCACCCGCTCCCTGAGGAGCGAGGAGCGCTAGCGACGAGTGTCACGAAGGGGCGGACCCTTCGTGACGGACCTCCGCTAGCGCTCCGGCCCTCCTCAGGGATCGGGGTACACAACTTCATCCACACAACTTCATCCAGACAACTGAGATACCGAAGGAGGTGACGTCTGATGGCTCCACAACGAGAGTGGCTCGAACGCGACTTCTATCAGGACCTCGGCGTTGCTTCTGACGCTTCGACCGAGGACATCCAGAAGGCCTACCGCAAGCTCGCCAACGAGCTGCACCCGGACAAGAATCCCGGCAACACCGAGGCCGAGGACCGCTTCAAGCGGGTGTCCGAGGCCAAGAGCGTGCTGTCGGACCCGGAGAAGCGCAAAGAGTACGACGAGACCCGCGCCATGTTCGCCGGCGGACGATTCCGCGGCGGCGGCAATGGTTTCCCGGGTGGCGGCTTCCCCGGCGGCGGAGGAACCCACTACACGTCCACGACGGGTGCCGACTTCAACATCGGTGACCTGTTCGGCGGCGGTGGCGCCGGCGGCGGTGAATCCACCGGCGGGTTCGGCGACCTCTTCGAGGGCCTGTTCAACCGCGGCACGCGATCGTCGACGGCGACACGCCCGAAACGCGGCAACGACCTCGAGACCGAGACCACGCTGACCTTCAAGGACGCGGCGATGGGCACGACCGTGCCACTCCGCGTCACCAGCCCCGCACCGTGCACGACCTGTCACGGCAGTGGCGCCAAGCCCGGCACGAGTCCGCGGGTCTGCCCGAACTGCAACGGTTCCGGATTCGTCAGCCGCAACCAGGGGGCGTTCGGTTTCAGCGAACCGTGCCAGGACTGCCAGGGCACCGGATCGCGGATCGACGATCCGTGCACCGACTGCGACGGCAGCGGCGTCAAGGTGCGTGCCCGCACCATCAACGTCCGCATCCCCGCCGGCGTCGAAGACGGACAACGCATCCGGCTCGCCGGACAAGGCGAAGCCGGTCGACGCGGAGCACCGTCGGGCGACTTGTACGTCGTCGTGCACGTCACGCCGGACAAGGTGTTCAGCCGCAGCGGCAACGACCTCAAGGTGCAGCTGCCGGTCAGCATCTCCGAACTCGTGCTCGGCGCGACCGTGTCGGTCCCGACTCTCGACGGCAGCGTCGGGGTCAAGATCCCCGCCAACACCACCGACGGCCGCACCCTGCGTGTCCGGGGCCGCGGTGTCCCGAAGCGTTCGGGTGGCGCGGGTGACCTGCTCGTGACGGTCAAGGTCGCTGTACCGCCGAAGCTCGACGACGCCGCGGTCGAGGCCATGCGTCAGTACGCGGCCGCGGAGAAGGCAGCCGGATTCGATCCGCGCGCCGGGTGGGGGCGATGAGGATGGCCACCTACGACGACGATGCTGCGGCGACCTTTATGATCTCGGTCGCCGCGCAACTCGCCGGCATGCATGCGCAGACCCTGCGCACCTATGACCGGCTCGGCCTGGTCACCCCGCAACGCACCAGCGGCGGCGGCCGGCGGTACTCCGCCCGGGACGTCGAGGTGCTGCGTGAGATCCAGCGCCTGTCCCAGGAGGAGGGCGTCAACCTCGCCGGCATCAAGCGCATCATCGACCTGGAGAACCAGGTCGATGCGCTGCAACAACGGGTCCGCGAATTGCAGGCCGAGGTCGACAACGCGCCCGTGCGGCGCGGCGGCGAACTGGTCCCCGTGCCCCGCACGAGCGCGCTGGTGGTCTGGCAGCCCCGGCGCAAGCGCACCACCGACTGAGTCGAGGGTGCGGCCGCCCTGGCCGCGCGGTTCTGGCCGCACCTCCAGGTTCCGGCTTGGGGACGGTACTGCGGCCAGAAGCGACAGGTGCGGCCGGAACCGCGAAAGCGACCCGCTACCCTGACTCGGGACAACGTGGCGGGGAGACAAGGACGGGGACATGGCCGAGACCAGGAGCGCCCAGATCGCGGGCGATTCGGACTCGGACGGCTCGGTTCTGGGGATCTCCGTCGTCGAGGATCAGGTCGCATCCGTCGTGCGCAGCGCCGACGGAGCCATCATCGCCAGCAATCTGGTGGAACTGCCCGATCCGTCGGCGCAGAGCGCCGAGAACGCCATCCACGAGCTGGTCGATTCGGTCCCCTACGAGATCGACCGGATCGGCGTCGCCTGCGCCCGCCCTGCCACGCAGAGTTATTTGCAAGCCAATCTCACCCCCAGTACCGCGCGACCGGCCTGGTACGACAAGGTCACCGTCACCGACATGCCCGCCGCCCTGGCCGAGGTTGCCCGCACCACGGCAGCGGGGCGAGGCATCATCGCGGTCGTCGACCTGGACCGTTCGGCGGTTCCGTCGCCGGGATCCTCGGTGGTCACGCTCGACTCGGCGACCGGGGAAGTCCTCGGCACCGCCGAGTTCGCCTATGGATCACCCGGGCCCGTCACCGATCCCGCCAATGCGAGCGAGGTCGCGGATGCGGTGACTGCCGCACCCGGCGGGTCGTCGGTGACGTCGGTCGTCTGCACCGGTCCCGGCGCCGAGGTGCCCGGCGCACCTGAGGCCCTCGAGTACGCACTTGCCCGCCCGGTCACCGTGGCCGATCAGCCCGCACTGGCCGCCGCCCTCGGCGCGGCGGTGCTGTCCGGGAGCCGCCCGCGCGGTGCGGCAGGCGCCGTGTCGAACCGCCGGTGGTGGATGATCGGTGCCGCCCTGGTCGCAGCGCTGGCGCTCGGCGCGATCGCGGCGTCCGCGGTTTTCGCCGGCGTCGACGCCGCCGAGGACGAGGCGGCTCCCACCACGACGGTCACCGAGACGGCGCCGCCGTCGACGGTGACCCGAACCGCGGAACCGGTCACCGAGGTCCGCACCGACGTCGCAACCACCACGGTGACGCGGTCGGGCGAGCCGGTCACCCGCACGTCCACGGCCACCGAAACCGAGACACAGACCGAGACCGAAACCGTGACGGAGGCCCCGACGGCGACGGTCACCGAGACCGTGACGACGACGGTCACGACCGCGGCGCCGGGCGGACCGGGCGGCCAGCCGAATCCCTGACCGGGACTCAGACCACCGGGTCGTGCTGGATGAGGCTGGCGCGCGCGCCCGCGATCAGCATCCGCCGACGCGTCGCCTCGATCATCCGTGCCGATCCCGCGATCAGCACCTGATGGTCGTCCCACGGTCCGGCTGCCGCGGCGACCTCGGCGAGAGTGCCGATCTGGTGCTCGATTCCCAACGCCTCCGGTGTCGTCATCGCGGTGATCCACCACGGGTCCTCGGTCTGCTCGGAGACCGCCGTGACCCGCAGCCACGGGTTGGTCGTGGCGATCCGGCGCAGCACCGCGAGGTCGTAGAGTTCCCCGGGGTAGCGCATCCCGTAGAAGATGTGTGTCGACGGGGTGTCCGCCCGTTTGGACATCTCGATCAACAACGCGCGCAGGGGTGCCAGTCCGGTGCCGCCGGCGACCATCACGATCGGCCGGTCGTATTCGACGTGCAGGGTCCCGTGACCCTGCGCGAAGTACCAGGTGTCGCCGGCCCGGGTCTCGCCGACGATGGCGGTGCTGACCGCACCGCCCTGGACCGCTCGCACGTGGAACTCGAGTTCGCCGCGCGGGTTGGGCGGTATCGCCGGTGACAGGTTCCGCCACGCCTTGGGGCGCTGAGGAACCTGCACCTCCAGGTATTGGCCGGGCGCGAACCGCATCGGCGATGTGGTGAGCAACCGTACGACCGCGAGGTCGCGGGTGATCCGGAACTTCTCCACCACCTCGGCCGACCACAGCGCGGGATGCGGCGCGGTCTCGGCGGCGCCACGCATCACCCCGGTGGTCAGCATCATCGCCTGACTGACCGTCTGCGCGGTCTCGTCGTCCCAGTAGTCGCCGAGGATGGACGCGAACTCGGCGATCAGCGCCTGGTAGATGACGCCGTAGTGTTCCGGGCGCACACCGTACTTGCGGTGATCGCGTCCGAGCTGTGCCAGGAACTCCACCAGTTCCCCATGACCCTCGCGTTGGGGAATGACGTCGAGAACGTGATCGATGACGCGGAAGAAGGCGTCGCGCTGACCGGACATCACCGCGGGAAACAGCTCTCGCAGATCTGGATCGATCGAGAACATCCGGGTGTACACGTTCGAGGCGAAGCGATCAGGTTCGCGGCGGATCAACTCGCGGAGATGGTGGAGGGTGTGCCGTGAGTGGCTCGGCATGAGGCGCGTCACCTCCCCTGAATGCGTGTCGGTCCTTCGATGAGCGGATCTCCCGCCCACGACAGCCTAGCGGTCGCTGGACGACGACTTACGATCCATCAATCGATGTCGGGTTCGTCCGGACTGTGGCAATGTCGGGGAGGTGAGCTCGCTCGATGGTGTTGTTCCAGCCATAGTCGATGCCCACCTCCACCAGTGGAATCCGCGGACGACACCGTGGGCGGCGAATCGACTCTCCCGGCTGTACCGGTTCGTGCCGTCCTTCGGCGACCGGGTCTTCCCGATGGTCGTGTCGCAGGCCGACCGCGAGTACGTGCTGACGCCCAGCACCGTCGCGCGTGTCTACGAGCCGATGCAGTATCTCGCCGACACCTCACCTTTGTTCGACGGCGTCGGCACACGGGTGGACACGGTCGTGCACATGGAATCGCACTGGCGGGGCGACGAGGCGGCCGGGCGGCTGGACACGCCGGCCGGTCGGTCGGCGGTGGAGGAGACCCGGTACGTGACCGCGCTGCCGTTCGGAGAGGACTCACTCCCACGCCTCGGGGCGATCGTCGCCCACGCCGACCCGCGGGCCGAACGGTTCGGTGAGCTGCTCGACGAACATGCCGCCCTCACCGATCGTCTGCGCGGCATCCGCTGGATCACCACCCGCCACCCGGACCCGAAGATCCGCAACGGCGCCGACGCCGACGGCATCCTCGCGTCGCCCGCATTCCTGAAGGGGTTCGCCGACGTCGCCGAACGCCGCCTGGTGTTCGATGCCTTCGTGTACTCGCATCAGCTGTATGACGTCGTCACGCTGGCGCGGGAGTATCCGGAGGTCACGATCGTCGTCGATCACATCGGGGCGCCGGTGGGACTGTTCGGGCCCGTCGGTGCGCGCACCGGTGCGACGGCCGGTGCACGTGCGGACATCCTGCGGCTGTGGCGCGAGCGGATGTTCACGCTCGCCTCCTGTCCCAACGTGATGGTGAAGCTGTCCGGGCTCGGTCTGCCGGTCCTCGGCTATGGGAGGGAACGCTGGGGCAATGTCGGGAGTCGTGCGACGCTCACCGAGATGATCGGCCCCCTCGTCGATCACGCGTTCGCCAACTTCGGTCCGGATCGTCTGATCTTCGGCTCCAACTTCCCGATCGACAAGCCGAACGTCTCGTTCGACATGATCGTCGGTGCCCTGATCGACCTCATCGCGCCGCGTGGGGGCGACTATGCGCTCGCGAATGTGTTCCGGGAGAATGCGTTACGTGTGTACAGCATCGACTAGACGCGCGCTCCCGTTGATCGAGTAGCCCGGAGCGCGCTCCTCCCGCTGATCGAGTAGCCCGGAGCGCTAGCGGAGGGTGTATCGAGATCTCTTGCGCTGCTGTGGGTCTCGATACGGCCTCGGCTAGCGCCTCGGCCTACTCGACCGGCGGTTGGGGTGTCTTCTCGTTGGTCGAGTGGCTGGGGCGCGTCTTTTTCGTTGATCGAGTGCCCGGGGCGCGTCCCTCCCGTTGATCGAGTAGCCCGGAGCGCTAGCGGGGGGTGTATCGAGATCTCTTGCGCTGCTGTGGGTCTCGATACGGCCTCGGCTAGCGCCTCGGCCTACTCGACCAGCGGTTGGGGAGTTTCGGCCAGCGAAAAACCAGCTTCGTCTACTCCACCAACGGCTTCGCCCGCCGCAACCACCACCGACGACGCTGGGGCGTCGGCACCGGCACGTCGAGGAGCGCGCGCCGGACGATGTCGGTGAACTCTGCACACGTCGGGTACCGGTCGGCGGGGTTCTTGGCGAGAGCCTTGGCGAACACCGAGTTCAACGCCGACGGCAGCCACGGCTGGGTCTTGGTGAGGCGTGGGATCGGGTCGTGCAGGTGGGCGTAGGTGATGGCGAACGCGGTGGCCCGCGGGAACGGGGGTTCGCCGGTGAGCAGCTCGAACAAGCTTGCCGCCAACGCATACTGATCGGTGGCCGGCGAGATCCTGCTGGCGGTGAGCAATTCGGGTGCGGCGTACGCGATCGACCCCTGCACGCGACCGTTGCGGGCGAGTGGCCGCGCGTCATCGAGCAATTGCGCGATCCCGAAATCCGTCAGCACCGCACGTGTCGGTGTCGAAGTCGTGGACACGATGATGTTGGCGGGCTTCACATCTCGATGGAGCACCTCGCAGCTGTGCGCGTAGTCGAGGGCGTCGGCGATCTGACGTCCGATCTCCACGGTTGCGGCGACCTCGGCCTGTGTCGGGTGCGGTCCGACGAGTTCGTTGGCCGACACCCCGGCCACGTACTCCATCGTCATCCACAGAACCGTTGCGGGCGTGCGGTTGTCGACCCCGAGTTCGTCGATGTCCAGTTCACCGCGGGCGTGCATGTGGACGATGTTGGGATGATCGAGCAGGGAGGCGATCGAGAACTCCCGTTCGAAACGCTCACGGATGCGTTGCTGATCGGCGGATCGGGTGTGGAGCACCTTGAGCGCAAGCGGTTCCGGATGCGATGCGGTGTGGACGCGGTACACCTCGGCGCTGCTGCCGCTTCCCAGGAAGGCATCGATGTGGTGGTCGGCCACCACGTCACCGGCGGCGAACACCACATCGGTGTCGTCGCGGGTGCGCCGATCGGCGCGGTGCGGCGTGGTCATCGTGTCGACCGCTACTCGTCGACGATCTGCGCTTGGAAATCGTTCACCCGGACCATTGTGCCGGGTCACGGGGCAGATCGCCGCAGCGTCACCCCGGTGGCGGAGGCCCGCCCGGCCCACCGGGACCCCCGGGGCCGCCCGGTCCGCCACCCCCGGCGGGCGGGGCGCCCATACTCGCCTGGTTGTCCTCCCGCGCGGCCACGCCGATGGTGATCGAGATGTCCATGCCGTCGGCGGGTGTGCCCTCGACGGTGGCCAGCTCCGCGTCCCACCCGTCGCCGAAGACGTTGTCGGACGCCAACGTCACGTCCGACATGTTGGACACGCTCTGCGTGTAGCCGCTGTCGTGGTCGAACACCGCGGTGCAGGCGTCCTCGGGGAGCGCGATCTGCGAGGTGAGCCGGGCGTCGGAACCGGCGACGGCCTGCTCCAGGGAGTCGAACACCTCGAAGTGGATGTGCGGCCAGCGGCCCGCGTAGCAGGCGGGGAAGATCGTGGTGAACCGCACGACCCCCTCGGCGTCGGCGACCTGCACGCCACGCAGATAGTTCTGGTCGGCGACGTCGTCGCTGTACATCGAGTAGTTGCCGGCGCGGTCGCAATGCCACACGTAGACGGCCATGCCCTCGCCGGGCGAGCAGTCGGCGACCAGGTCCTGCATGGTGATCGTCAGGGTGGCGGGCACGCCCTCGGCGGTGCCGGAGGCGTCGCCAAAACTCGATCGGATGTCGCTGCGGACGATCCCGGACGCGATCAGCACGTTGGGGCCGTTGGAACCGTCGCCGGGGTAGGGGCCGGCGGTCTCACCGGGAGCTGCGGGAGCACAACCCTGTGCGGTGCCCGATGTGCCGGACGCGGCCGCCGACGACGTCGACGATTCGCCGGTGGTGGATGTGCCGTTGCCGCAGGCCGCCGCGGTGGTCGCGACGGCGCCGGTCGCAAACAACATCAGTGCGCGTCGGCGACTGAGATTTCGCAGGTCGAACCGCAGTCCGCGGTCGTGGTCATGTGTTTCGGGCCGCATGTCGCCAACGTACAAAGCGGACGTTCCGCTCGTCCCGGAAAGCGCTGTGCGGTCCCTGTGAACCGTCCTTTCCGGACCACCGGCAGCGGGCCGTTCCGTTCGCCGCTGCCGCCTACAGTGAGGACATGACCGACGTCATCAGCCCCGATTCGCTCATCGCCGAACTGCCCGACGGGATGGTGGTGACCGACCCCGACATCCTCGGCGGGTATCGGCAGGATCGCGCGTTCGACCCGGATGCCGGTACCCCGTTGGCACTGGTGCGGCCGACGACGACGGCAGAGGTGCAGACCGTGGTGCGCTGGTGCGCCCACCACCGGGTACCGCTGGTCACTCGGGGTGCGGGCACGAGCCTGTCGGGCGGGTCGACCGCCGTCGACGGCGCGCTGGTGTTGTCGACGGAGAAGATGCGCGGCCTCGTCATCGATACCGCGACACGAACCGCGGTGGTGCAGCCGGGCCTGTTCAATGCCGAGGTGAAGGCGGCCGCCGCGGCCCATGGCCTGTGGTATCCGCCGGACCCGTCGTCGTTCGAGATCTGCTCGATCGGCGGCAACGTCGCCACCAACGCGGGCGGGCTGTGTTGCGTGAAATACGGCGTCACCACCGACTACGTGCTCGGCCTCGAAGTGGTACTGGCCGACGGCCGCGCGATGCGCCTCGGCGGCAAACAACTCAAGGACTCGGCCGGACTGCCGCTGACCAAGCTGTTCGTCGGCAGCGAAGGGGTGCTCGGCATCGTCACCGAGGTCACTCTGCGGCTGCTGCCACCCCAGGCTCCGGCGTGCACGGTCGTCGGCAGTTTCGCCTCGGTGCACCAGGCGAGTGAGGCGGTCCTGGCGATCACCGCGCAGATCCGCCCGGCGATGCTGGAGTTCATGGATTCGGTGTCCATCAACGCCGTCGAGGACATGCTGCGGATGGGCCTCGACCGGCAGGCCGGCGCGCTGGTGGTGGCGCAATCGGATGCGCCCGGCCCGGCCGGCGCCGCAGAGGTCGAGATCATCGAGCGTGCGTTCGCCGAGCACGGTGCCGCCGAGGTGTTCGCCACCGACGACCCTCAGGAGGGGGAGGCCTTCACTGCCGCACGACGAGCGGCCATCCCGGCGGTGGAGAAGCTGGGCTCACTACTGCTCGAAGACGTCGGGGTCGCGTTACCGCAGCTCCCGGCGCTGATCGACGGCGTCGCGGCGATCGCTTCCGAGCGCCGGGTGATGATCTCCGTGATCGCACATGCCGGGGACGGCAACACCCATCCGCTGATCGTGTTCGACCCCGCCGACACCGACGAACACGACCGGGCGCAGCTCGCGTTCGGGGAGATCATGGACCTCGCCATCTCGCTCGGCGGCACCATCACCGGCGAGCACGGGGTGGGTCGACTCAAGAAGGGCTGGCTGCCGAACCAGGTCGGCGACGACGTCATGGACCTCACTGCGACCATCAAGAACGCCCTCGACCCACACGGACTGCTCAACCCGGGAGTGATCCTCTGAGCTGGGAAAACGGTAGATGAAAAAAGCTTCATCTTCCCCTCATGAACGAATCACGCACACCGTTCATGGTTGTGATCATGAACATCACCCGCCCCCTCGTCGCACTCGTCGTGATCGGTGCGGCCGCTGTCGCCGTCGTCGCCGGCTTTGTCCTGACCCGGTCACCCGGACCCGACCTCGATCCCTCGCCGGTGGTGGTCAGCGTGCCGCCTGAACCCACCAGCAGCACTCCCGCCGCACCCCCGGTTCCGCAGGCGCCCCCGGCGCCACGCGTCGTCGACCGCGATGACGACGACCGAACTGACGACTGGGGAGACGACGACTGGGACGATCGCCCCGCGCCTCAGAATCCCGCGCCCCAGAATCCCGCGCCCCCTGTGGACGACTTCGACGACGACGCGGATGACGACCTGGACGACGGCACCGACGACATCGACGATGATGATGCCGGCGACGATGACTGATCCGACTCCCACCGAACGTTTCCCGCAGCCGACCGAACACACTCGGCCGCTTGCGTGGAGCGACGTGGAGTCATCCGCGACACCCGCCGGCGACACGGCAGCGGCTGGCGGGCAACGGTCACCAGAGCCACCGCTGAGCGAGCCCGGACTCCCGGAACCCGCTGGACCGGACTTCCCGTCGGAGCCGTCGACACTCACAGCCGAGGCGGGCACCCGTCGTCGATTCCGCACAGGTGCGGCGTTGCCGGCACGCTGGCGGATCGCCGCGTGGATCATGCTCACCACCTTCGTCGTCCTGGTCGTGGTCACGCTGACCGCGCGCAACCTGCTGCTCCGCGACGCGGACGTCCGCGCGAACGGTGATGTCACTCAAGAGGTCGACGAGTTCCGCACCTTCGCCGCCGAAGGCGTCGACCCCACCACCTCGCAACCGTTCACCTCCGTGACGCGGATGCTCGAGGTGTACATGGCCCGGCAATCACCGGTCCCCGGTGAGGTGATGGCCGGCGTCGTCGGCGATCAGGTGATCCAGGGGCCGGGGGAGCCCGGACCGTTGTTCACCGATCCCACGCTCTTGGCCACGATCACCGGCGCAGCGGCATCGGGTGGGGTGATGGACACCTCCGCCGGACCGATGCGTTGGGGCCGGGTCCAGATCGACAACGTCCAAGGTGGCAGCGGAATCTTCGTCGTGGCGGTGTTCACCGACCAGGCACGCGAACTGGTCGATCGCACCATGCGCACGATCGCGATCGTCGGCCTGGGCGGCCTGGTCCTGACCACCGGCATCGCCTACTTCGTCGCCGGACGCATCCTGGCACCTGTACGCACGGTGCGTCGAGTGGCTGCCGACATCGGCAAGAACGACCTGACTGCTCGCGTCCCGGTGGTCGGCCGCGATGACGTGGCCGCGCTTGCGGCGACGTTCAACGAGATGCTCGACCGCATCGAGCAGGCGTACATGACGCAGCGTCAGTTCGTCGATGACGCCGGACACGAACTGCGGACACCGATCACGATCGTGCGGGGACACCTCGAACTGCTGTCCGACGACCCCGAGGAGCGACGCGCCACGCTCGCCCTCGTGGACAGCGAGCTGGTCCGGATGGGCCGCATCGTCAGTGATCTGCTGATGCTGGCCAAGGCCGAGCAACCCGACTTCGTCGTCGCGCGGTCCGTCGATGCGGCGGGACTCGTCCTCGACATCGAATCGAAGGTGCAGACGATCGGCGACCGTCGTTGGCTTCTCATGGAACTCGCCGAAGGCAGCTGCCGGGTCGATCCGGAACGGATCACCCAGGCCATGGTGCAGCTCGCGGCGAATGCTGTGTCGCACACCGAGGACGACTCCACGATCCGACTCGGGTCACGCTTTGTCGGCGAGGGTGAGCGGCGACGGTTCTCGATCTGGATCACCGACGAGGGACCCGGTGTCCGACAGGAGGACGCCGCCGCGATCTTCGAGCGGTTCCAGCGCGGTGCCGACCGCACCGGCAGCGCCAACCGTTCCGGGGCAGGACTGGGACTGGCTATCGTCCGGGCCATCGCCGACGCCCACCACGGTTCGGCCTGGGTGCGCAGCGTACCCGGGGAGGGAGCGACCTTCGGTCTCGATCTACCGTCGCCGGATCCTCAGACCCTGTACGTCACACCGACGCCCGGACCCGAGGTGAATCGATGAGCCGCATACTGATCGCCGAGGACGACCACCACATCGCGTCCTTCGTGGGCAAGGGTCTGCGTGCTGCCGGCTACTCCGTCGAGCACGTCGCCGACGGCGACACGGCACTCATGATGGCGCGCGACGGATCGTTCGACATGGTCATCCTCGACATCGGATTGCCCGGCATGGACGGATTCACTGTGCTCCGCCAGATGCGCGGCGAAGGCGTCGCCACCCCGGTGGTGGTGCTGACCGCCCGTGACAGCGTGACCGACACAGTCGCCGGTCTCGAGGGCGGCGCCAACGATTACATGACCAAGCCGTTCCAGTTCGCCGAACTGCTGGCGCGGGTGCGTCTGCGTCTCGTCGCGGACACCGGTGCGGGGTCCGAATCCGCACTCTCCCTGGGAGATCTACGTCTGGACCTGCGTTCCCGCCGAGCCCATGTGGGTGACGCGGCCGTCGACCTCACCGCACGCGAGTTCGCGTTGCTCGAGGTGTTTCTCCGGCACCCCGACCAGGTCCTGTCGCGTGAACAGATCCTCGGACACGTGTGGGGTTACGACTTCGACCCGGCATCCAACGTGGTCGACGTGTACGTCCGCGCACTGCGCGCCAAGATCGGGACGCAGCGCCTCGAGACCGTCCGCGGCATGGGATACCGGCTGCGATGACCATCACCGAGTACTCGACATCTCCGCCGAGAGCGCAGTCGTACCGTCCGAGAACGCTGCGCCGGCAACCGATACCGGACCACACCGCACCGCGTCGCCGCCCAAAGATCACCGCACACGGCGTCCGTGCCGGCCTGGGTGCTGCCATCGCCGTCGTCCTGGCCGGGTATGTACTCGGTGCGGGATGGCGTGGCGACCTGGACATCGACGCGGTCGTCACCCTGCTGGTGTTCGTCGTCGCCGTGTGGATGTGGATCTTCGCTTCCATCGACGACACCTACGTGGCCCTGGGGGCGGCGCTCGCACTCGTCGTGGTCGGTGCCGTCGACACCGAGACCTTCACCGAGACACTCGGTTCCGAACTCATCTGGCTGATGGTGGGTGCGTTCGTCATCGCAGCGGCGATCACGGCATCCGGGCTGTCGGCGCGCCTGTCGGCACGAGTCCTGACATGGGCGCGAACACCCCGCCACCTGGTCCACCTCGTCACTCTCGCGCTGCTGATCACCACGTTCGCGATCCCGTCGACGTCGGGGCGTGCGGCCATCGCGCTACCGGTGTTCCTCGCCCTTGCCGCGGTCCTACGGGACCGGGCGCGTCTGGTGTTGTGTCTCGCACTGGTGTTCCCCGCGGTGATCCTGTTCTCCGCCATCGGTTCTCTCCTCGGCGCGGGCGCGCACCTCATCACCAGCCAGATCCTCGACACCACCATTGGTTCCGGCATCGACTATCTGACCTGGGCGATGCTCGGGATGCCGCTCGCGATCCTCTGGTCGCATCTGGCCGCCGAGGTCGCGCTGTGGATCTTCACCAACCATGCCGAAAGAGCGACGCCGCTCCGCATCACACGCGAGGCGGTCGGAGCGATCACCGCCGCACCGATCCATGGACCGTTCTCGACGCCGCAGCGTCGTCTGCTGTGGACTCTCGGCGTCGTGATCGTGTTGTGGTGCACGGAATCCGTCCACGGTCTCTCCCCGGCGATCGTCGCCATGCTCGGCGCACTGGTGGCGACGGCACCGGCGGTCGGGGCGACGACCATGCCGGCGGCGGTCAAGACCATCCCCTGGACGCTGTTGCTGTTCATGGCGGCGACCATCGCGCTCGGTGTCGCCCTGTCGGAAACCGGTGCAGCGCAATGGCTCGCCGATCAGGCGTTCGGGTCGATCCGAGATCAGGGCCCGGCCGGTGCGATTTCCTTCGTGGTCGTCGTGGTGGTGATCTCGCTCGCCGCCCACCTGGTGATGCAGTCGCGGTCCGCCCGGTCTGCGGTCCTGGTGCCCATCGTGGTGGCGACCGCTCCGCTGGTCGGCGTCGACCCGGCAGCGGCCGCGTTCATCTCCACTGCCGCAGCAGGTTTCTGCATCACCTTCACCAGTTCGGCGAAGCCCGTCGCGATGTTCGCCGCCTCGGAGACCGTCCCCGGCTATGACAGTCGCCACCTGCTCAGCCTCGCCGCCGTGTTGGCGCCGATCTCGCTCGGGCTCCTGCTCGCATTCGCCTTCTGGGTGTGGCCGGCACTCGGTCTGCCCTTGCTCGCTTCCTGATCTGCCGACAAATCATCGCTCGTCCCGTCACCCCTGGAGGAACCCATGCCCATTTCCGTACCGCAGCGTATTCTGGTGGCTCCCAGCGGCTTCAAGGAGAGCCTCGACGCCGACTCGGTGGCGTCGGCGATCTGCGCCGGCATCCGACGTACCCTGCCCGGCGTGCGGATCGACGTCGCCCCGATCGCCGACGGTGGTGAGGGGACCGCACGTATCCTCGCCGATGCCGCCGGCGGTCGTCTCCACGAGCAGACGGTGACCGGGCCGACCGGACTGCCGGTGCGTGCGCAGTGGGCCGAAATCGGACCGCGTGACTCGCGGATCGCGGTGGTCGAGATGGCCTCGGCAGCCGGTCTGTCTCTGGTGCCTCGGGATCAGCGCGATCCCGGCGCCACCACGACCTACGGGGTGGGTGAACTGATCGCGGCTGCGCTGGACGCCGGGGTGGCGAGAATCCTCGTCGGGTGCGGCGACTCCGGCACATGTGACGGGGGCGCCGGGGCGCTGCAGGCGCTGGGCGCGCGGATTCTTGACGCCGACGGGCGGGAGATCGGCTCGGGTGGTTATGAACTCGCGTTCGGTCGAGGATTGGACACCTCCGGCATCCATCGACGCCTCGCCGAGGTGGAGGTGGTGTTGGCCTGCAACCCGCACAACGTACTCACCGGCCCGCAGGGCGTCGCGCGGGTGTTCGGTCCGCAGAAGGGCGCGTCGCCGGAACAGGTGCAGGAACTGTCGGACGCACTGGACAACTGGGCGACTGTCCTAGAACGCCACGGTGGCGCACCGGGCGCTGATCTGCGCACCGGAATGGGAACCGGGGCATCCGGTGGCCTGGGCGCCGGTCTGGCCGGCGGCATCGGTGCAGTCCTGCGCTCGCGGTTCGACGCGCTGCTGGACTCCGGGCTGTCGGGAATCGACCTCGATCGGCGAATCCGTAAGGCGGACCTGGTGATCACCGCCGAGGGTTCCATCGACTTCCAAACCCCGCACGGCAAGGTGCCTGCCGAGGTCGCACGCCGCGCGCAGCGTCACGGTGTTCCCGTGCTGGCGTTGGCCGGATCGCTCGGCGAAGGAGCGCCGTCGGTGCACGACGTCGGGATCGCGGCGATCGCGTCCATCATCGCGGTGCCGATGCCGCTGTCCGAAGCGGTCGCCAACGGCGCCGAACTGCTGGCCGATGCGGCCGAGCGCACCATGCGGATGATCCTGCTGGGTGGCGCGGTCTCGGCGCGCAGTGGTCACAAGCGGCGCAAGAAGGCGTCCTGAGGGGCACCACCCTTGGTCCCTGAGGAGCCTCGCGAGGTACGAGCGATGCGCCACGAAGGGTAACCCTCAGTGCCGCTCCAGAATCGAAGCGAGGTCGGCGCCGTCCGGCAGCGCCCCGTACTCGAACGCGCGATCGTCACCGAGTCGCGCGGCGATGAACGCATCCGACACCACCGACGGCGAGAACCGCACCAGCAGTGATGCTTCCAGCGCGAGCGCCATCGACTCGACAACGCCGCGCGCCCGACGCTGCGCCGAGCCGGCATCCATGCGGGCGAGTTCCCCCAGCTGATCGCGGAGGCGTTCGAGATGCAGATCCAGGGTGCGGTTCGCACCCAGTGCCTGGCTGATCTCGGCGTCGAAGGCGGCGATGGATTCCGGTTCGCGGGTCATCGCACGCAGCACATCGAGGGCGATCACGTTGCCGGAACCTTCCCACACCGCCATCACGGGTTGTTCGCGGTAGCGCATCGCGAGCGGGAAGGCCTCAGTGTATCCGTTGCCGCCCAGGCACTCCAGCGACTCGTAGGCGTGGTGGGGTCCGCGTTTGCAGATCCAGTACTTGGCGACCGCGGTGGCGAGCCGCCGGAACGCCTTCTCCTGGTCGGTGGCGTCCTCGTCGTGGGCGCGGGCCAGCCGCATCGCGGTGACGGTGGCGGCCTCGGATTCCAATGCGAGGTCGGCGAGTACGGCGGTCATCGCGGGCTGGTCGGCCAGGGTCGCCCCGAATGCGGCGCGATGCCGTGCGTGCCAGACGGCCTCCGCGACGGACTGCCGCATGCCGGCCGCGCTGCCGAGTACGCAGTCGAGGCGGGTCTGCGCGACCATCTCGATGATGGTGCGCACGCCCCGGCCGGGTTCGCCGACCATGATCGCAACGGTGCCATCCAGTTCGATCTCCGACGACGCGTTGGACTTGTTGCCCAGCTTGTCCTTCAGGCGTTGGATGCGGAAGACGTTGCGGGTGCCGTCGGGTAGGACGCGGGGCAACAGGAAGCACGAGAGTCCTTCACCGCCTGGGCCTTGCGCCTGGGCGAGGACCAGGAACGCGTCCGACATCGGTGCCGAGCAGAACCACTTGTGGCCGGTCAGCAGATAGTCGGCGCCGGGTCCGCCGCGGCCGACCGGTTTCGCCACCGTGGTGTTGGCGCGCACGTCGGAGCCGCCCTGCTTCTCGGTCATCGACATCCCGAAGATCGCCGACTCCTTGGTGGCGGACAGATCGGGGGAGTAGCTGCGCGACAGCGCCTTCGGAACCCACTTGGCGGCGACGTCGGGCTGCAGTTCCAGCGACGGGATCACCGCGTGGGTCATGGAGACCGGGCAGGCGTGGCCCGGCTCGATCTGGCCGAACAGCATGAACCCGGCCGCACGGGCGACGTGCGATCCCGGCTGCGGATCGGCCCAACAGCGGGTGTGCGATCCGTGCGCCACCGACGCCTCGATGATCCGGTGATACGACGGGTGGTACTCGACCTCGTCGATCCGGTTGCCCCACCGGTCATGCGTGTGCAGGACCGGGGTGATGGTGTTGGCCAGGTGCGCGTCGTGCTGGAACTGTGCGCTCCCGACGAGTTGGCCGATCTCCGTCAGCTCGTCCTCGGCCCAGCCGGCATCGTGGCGTCGGATGGCCTCGACGAGAACGGTGTTCAGCTCGAACTCGTTGATGTCGACGCGAGGTGCGGACTGGTTGAGGACGGTGTGGGTGAGATGTGGTTGCGGATGTGTGGTGGTCTCGCTGACGTGCGTCATGGGTTACCTTTCGCTGGTCAGATCGCGTGCTGGAGGACGGTATCGGGGATCTGCAGGTTCGTGAAGACGACGGCGACAGCCTCCTCGAGCGAGTAGCCGAGATGCTCTCCCGCGGCGGCCTGCTGGATGACGAGGCCGAAGATGGCTGACCAGAACGCTTTTGCTTCGACGTCGATGGACGCGCGCAACTGCCAGCCGGTGCGCACCAAGGTGCGCATGAGAGCGTCCTGGCCACGCTCATGCAGGACGCTCAGCGTCTCGCTGATCTGCGGTCGCAGATCGGTCCGCCGCGACGACATCGACATGGCGGTCGTGAACAGTTCGACGTTGCGTGCCTCGGGGCCGAGGAGGGTTGAGATGAGTGCGGTGGTGTACTCGCCGACGGTTGTCGCGAGGGCGGCCGCCTCCTCGGCGTGACGACCTGCGCGCAGTACCGCGTGGCATGCGACCTCGACGAAGAGCTGGTCCTTGGAGCCGAAGTAGTAGGTGACCTGGTTCGGGTGTGCCTCCGCGCGCCGGCAAATCTTTGCCACCGGCGCCGTCTCACCCTGTTCGGCGAACACCTCGGCGGCAGCGCGCAGCAAGGTCTGCCGGGTGGCTTTGCCGGCGTCGCGGGTGGCGCGTGCGGGGTTGGTCACTCAAACATCGTCTCATGTTCTTGTTTGTATGACAAACAAGAACATGAGCACTATGACCCGCCGATCACGTCGCCCACTGCAGACCGGACTACATCCCGCAATAGTTGATGTTCGGGCTCACGATCGTGAATGGGATGCCACCACATCGCCTGAACCAGAGGTTCGAGCGGCACGGGCGGCGGGTGCGCTATCAGGTTGTGCTCCTCGGGAATAGCCTCCAGCATGAGCGTCGGCAGCAGCGAGATTCGATCACTGTGCGCGAGTAGAGCCGGCACAGTCAGGAACGACTCGGTCACGACCTGCGCACGTGGCTCGATGCCGAGCATGCGGAGTTGCCTGGCGGCGGGGGTCGACGCCGCCGCGTCGTGGTACACGAGCACCCAGGGCAGCGTCTTCAGGTCGTCGACCGTTGGTCCGGTCGCGGCAATGGGATTGTCGGCGTCCATCACGATCGCCCACTCATCACGGAAGAGTTCTTCGTTGGGGAGGTCGTACACGAATCCGTGCGGGACCAGGAGCAGGTCACGTTCGGTGAGCACCTGTTCGGCGCGGACGACCAGTTCGGGGCTGGTCGGAATGATGCGGATGCGAGCATGAGGTGCCTTGTCGAGCAGATTCCTGACCACCGCCTCGCCGATCAGTGAGGTCGCGTAATCACTTGTGAGAATAGCGAATTCGCGGATCGTGTCGCCGACGTCGAGTCCGGATCGGCTGTTGAAGACGCGTTCTACGCCTTCGAGTGCGACTCGGGTGCGGGGCCGGAGGTCGGCCGCGAGGGCGGTGAGCCGGTACCGCGCCCCGGCTCGGTAGAGCAACTCGTCGGCGAAATGGCGTCGGAGTCGTCGGAGTGTTGCCGAGACCGCGGGCTGGGTGATGCCGAGTTGCTCGGCGGCCCGCGTGACGCTCTGGTGCTGAAGCACGGCGTCGAGCGTGACGAGCATGTTGAGGTCGAGATTCGACAGCGAACGGGTCGGCTCGCCGTCTCGTGGCTGATTTGGCCTGGTGTCGTCATCGATTTCCATAAATGAAGTTTATGCCGAGCATCAGCAATAGCGTCTTCACTTATTGTGATGCACACCGCAGAGTGGTGACACCACGTCATCGGTCACGTGACCACCACCACTCGGGAGAACAACCTCAATGACTCAGGACACAGCGACGTCGGTCCTCGTGGCCGGCTCCGGGATCGCCGGCTGCGCTGCGGCGATTCTGCTCGCCAAGGCAGGAGTAGCGGTCGACATCGTCGAATCACAGCCTCGAGAACGTGCGAGCGGATCGGGTATCACTTTGCAGGGCAACGCGTTGCGGGTGCTCTCGCACCTCGGTGTGTGGGACGAGGTGGCCGAGCATGGCTATGGTTTCGACACCCTCGGCATCCGCGCCCCTGATGACAACGGCACCCTGATCGTCGAGATGCCCGACGCCAAGACCGGTGGGCCGGACCTCCCCGCGGCGATGGGCATGGAGCGTCCGGTGCTGGCGGCGATGCTGCGTGAAGCTGCCGATCTGGCCGGAGTCAAGTCCCGCTTCTCCACGGAGGTGACGACGCTCGGTCAGGACGCGGATGGCGTCGACGTCGAGTTCTCGGATGGGTCGCGCGGACGCTATGACGTCGTGATCGGCGCGGACGGCGTCAAGTCCGCGACACGGCGTGCCCTGGGTATCGACGTCGAGCCGGCCCCGACCGGCATGGGGATCTGGCGGGTGCTGTGCTCACGACCGGAGTCGATCACCCGCACCGACCTCTACTACGGCGGGATTGGCTACATCGCCGGATACTGCCCGACGGGCGAGGATTCGATGTACGCCTACATCGTCGAAGATGCGCAGGACCGCTCCGGACTCAGCGACGTCGAGCGGCTCGAGATCATGCGATCCCTCGCCGAGCACTACCACGGCCCGTGGGACGACATCCGCGCCCTCATCACCGACGCCTCCCGCATCAACTACACCTGGTTCGAGTCCCACCTGCTCGAGGAGCCATGGAACCGTGGTCGGGTTGTGCTGATAGGTGATGCGGCTCATGTGTGCCCGCCCACCCTCGCCCAGGGCGGCGCGCAGGCACTCGAGGATGCCGCTGTGCTGGCCGAACTGCTCGTCAGCATGCCCGTCGGCGCCGATCTGTGGCGCACTTTCCACGAACGCCGACTCCCGCGCGCCGGAGCGGTCGTCAACGGGTCACTGCAACTCGGACAGTGGATGCTCGACAACGACCCGGCCGCCGACGTCCCCGGCCTGATGGGACGCATCGCGGCGCTCGTCAGCGCGCCCGCCTGACCATCCAGCCCACACAGGGAGACATGACCATGACCGACTACGCATTCACCCATCTACGACACGTGGCGCTCGCCGTGCCCGACTACGAGAAGCAACTCTCCTTCTACACCGAGCAGTGGGGCCTGTCCGTTGCCGGAAGCGACGGTGACGTCACCTATCTCGCTGCCGAGGGATCGCCCGAGTCCTACATCGTCCGTATCCGCAAGGACGCCGACAAACGTCTCGACCTCATCTCCTACGGGGTCGCAGACGCCGACGCAGTCGATGCACTTGCGGAGCGGCTGGGACGTGGCGGCGTGCAGGTGGTCGGCGAACCCCGCGATCTGCAAACACCCGGCGGCGGTTATGGATTCCGATTCTTCGACAACGAGGGCCGCACCATCGAGGTCTCCGCTGACGTGGCCCCGCGCGCACACCGCAAGATCGAGGAGGGCGAATCCATCCCGGTCAAGCTCTCGCACGTCGTCGTCAACAGCACCGACCCCGAGAGCACAGTCGCCTTCTACGAGAAGAACTTCGGGTTCCAGGTCTCCGACATCCTGATGCACCCGCGGATGGGAAAGATGATGTGGTTCATGCGGACCAACAACTGGCATCACTCCATGGCGATCGCGCGAGGACCGCATCCTGCGCTCCATCACGCCTCGTTCGAGATGCGCGGCATCGACGAGTACATGCGCGGAACCGGACGCATGCTGCGCGGCGGCGTGGAGAAGATCTGGGGACCCGGCCGGCACCAGGCCGGCAACAACACCTTCTCCTACTTCCTCGACCCCAACGGCAACACCATGGAATACACCACCGAACTCGAAGTCCTCGAAGAAGACACGTGGCATCCCCATGTCTACGACTTCTCCGACCCGGCCGTCAGCGACCAGTGGGGGACGGCCAACGCCATGGACGAGTTCGTGGCCGCCAAGTCCTTCAATGACGTGGACAAAGGTCTGTTCGTCGCTCCGCCCGTCTGACCTGAAGCTCAGAAAGTAGCAACCACATGCGTTTCGGCACCGTACTGCAATCCGAGGGACATCGATCCGCCGTCGTCGAGTCCGACGCCGGGTGGCATCCGATTCCCGGTGTCGCTGTCTTGGATCTCGTCCGATCTGGCCTTGCCGAGGCCATCGCGATCGGGTCCCGGGCGATTCAGCAGGAGACCGTCCTGCCGGACGAGGGTCTCGTCTTCGATGCGCCCCTGCAGCCGACCACCATTCGCGACTTCGTCACCTTCGCCGAGCATGTCGAGGGTGTCCGGGCCAGCATGCAAGGCGAGTCCGGTGTGCCCGATGCGTGGTATGACGCGCCGCATTTCTATTTCACCAATCCGCACACCATTTCCGGTCCGAACGCCGCAGTCACCATCCCGGACAGATGTGAACAGCTCGACTTCGAACTCGAGGTCGCTGCTGTCATCGGCCGCGCCGGAAGCGACCTGTCGGTGAAGGAGGCCGGCGAGCACATCTTCGGCTACACCATCCTCAACGACTGGTCGGCCCGCGACATCCAACGCCGCGAGATGCAGGTGGGACTCGGTCCGGCCAAGGGCAAGGACTTTGCGAACACGATCGGCCCGGTGTTGGTCACCGCCGACGAGTTCGATGACCGTACCGACGCGGAGGGATTTCTGGCCCTCGGGTGTGTGGCCGAGGTCAACGGCGTCGAGGTCGGGCGAGATGTCCTGCAGAACATGGGCTGGACGTTTCCGGCGATGATCGCGTACGCATCACGTAACTCGCGCGTCGAACCCGGCGACGTACTCGGGTCCGGAACCATGGGCAACGGGGGGTGCCTCGCCGAACTCTGGGGCCGACGCGGCCGCCTTGACCCGCCACCGCTACAACCCGGTGATTCCGTGACCCTCACTGTCGAGGGGATCGGCACGTTGTCCAACACCGTGGTTGGTCGCAGTGGCGCCGCACCGGGTGTGCCCGCGGCGCGGAGGGCTCGCGACCGAGACGCGCTGCGCGCCGCCCACTTCGCAGCCAGCACAGTGCCTGGATGAGTCAGGTGCGCGGCCAGACGGCTGCCGGCAAACCCATGACGATGCTTCTGCTCGAGACGAGGACTGTTTTATGACCACCGATTCCGTTGACATGACAACACGGGTGATCGACCCGGCAGACCCGGAGGCCGCGATCGCCGCCACGGTCCAACGATGCTCCAACTGGGGCCGCTGGGGAACCGAAGACATTCGCGGCACCTTGAACTTCGTCGACAACGAGAAACGTTCAGCCGCCGCCCAGCTCGCGCGTCGCGGTGTTCCATTCAGTCTGTCCTTGCAATTCAACATGGATGGCCCGCAGAAGGGTTGGCGCCGGCGCACCAATCCCATTCATACGATGCTCGACACCGGCACCGACGCCGAAGCCGGCACCCAGGGGTTCCCGCATGGCATCGGTGGTGCCGACGATGTCGTGACCATGCCGTTGCAGTGTTCGACCCAATGGGACGGACTCGGCCACATATTCGATCATGGACGAGCCTGGAACGGCCGACGGGCGGGGGAGGTGGTCACCTCAGCCGGCGACCAGGTGACCGGTATCGAGACCGTCGCCGACCTGTTCGTCGGCCGCGGTGTGCTCCTCGACGTCGGCCGGGTGTGCGGCACCGACGGTGAGCTGCCCGATGGATTCGCGATCACAGTCGAACACCTCGAGCGAACCATTACCCACCACGGGCTGCAGGGCCGGGTGGGAACCGGTGACTTCGTGCTGGTGCGCACCGGCCAACTACAGCGAGCCAAGCGGGACGGGTGGAACGACTATGCGGGCGGCGCAGCGCCAGGGCTCTCCTTCACGACCGCGGACTGGTTGCACGACAGGGAGATCGCGGCCATCGCCACCGATACCTGGGGGTTCGAGGTGCGGCCGAACGAGTTCGACGAGGCGTTCCAACCGCTGCATCAGGTGGCGATCCCGAACATGGGACTGTTCCTCGGGGAGATGTGGGACCTCGACGGACTGGCCGCCGACTGTGCGGAGGACGGGGTGTACGAGTTCTTCCTCACTGCGGCCCCGATCCCGGTGACCGGGGCCGTCGGAGCGCCGGTGAATCCGATCGCGGTCAAGTGACGTCGAGCCCGCAGCCGCTGCCAACCCGCCAACAACCCGAAACCAACTGACAGGAAAAGAACACCGATGTTCGAATACTTCGCCAAGAACAACTACGTCTGGAACTTCGCCGTCGCCGGCACCATGAACAGCCGAGGCCGGATCGACGAGGTCGACCGCGCGTGCCGCCCTCTGCGCGACATCGCCGCAGGCAACGAGGACGTCGGCACCGTCGACTTCCTACGTTCGTGGACGGAGATGGTCGATCGGCTGGTCGCCGCCGCCGACGAGGATGCCGCGAAAGGCCACCGCCGCACCGCCGGTCAGGCCTACGCACGGGCGGCGAGCTACCTGATCACGGCCGAGCGGATGCAGCAGGCCGGCACCACCGAGCGAGAAGCAACGTACCAGCGTTGCATGGACCTGCTGGAGAAGTCCTTCGAGCTCAACGACCCGCTGACCCGTCGCGTGCAGATTCCGTTCCGCGACACCACGTTGCCGGCGTACTACACCAAGCCGGCGGTCGCCGGTCCGGCGCCGGCGATGATCATGTGGAACGGGCTGGACAGCACCAAGGAGCATCAGTACCTGTCCGATCACAGCCTGGAACTCGCGGAGCGGGGGATCGCCACCCTGATGGTCGACTGCCCCGGATCGGGGGAGGCGCTGCGCAAGCAGGGTTTGACGGCTCAGATCGACACCGAGGAGTGGGCCGCGGCCTGCGTCGATTTCCTCGAGTCGGACAGCGACATCGACTCGGGTCGTATCGGGCTCGTCGGATGGTCCCTGGGAGGCTACTTCGCCCCGCGCGCAGCCGCTTTCGAGAAGCGCCTGGCTCTCGTCGTGGCATGGGGAGCCAACCACAACTGGGGCAAGGTGCAACGGCGCCGCGTCGAACGCGAGGGTGAGCGCCCGGTGCCGCACTACTGGGATCATGTGATGTGGGTCTGGGGCCACGACAACCTCGACGAGTTCCTCACGATGGCAGACAAGGTGCACCTCGACGGTGTCGTCGAGAAGATCACGGTTCCGTTCCTGATTGCTCACGGCGCCAACGACCGGCAGATCCCGCTCGAGTACGCGCAACGCTCCTACGACCAGGCCGTCAACAGCCCCAAGCGTGAGCTTCGGGTGTTCACCCCCGAAGAAGGCGGCGCCGAACACATCGGACTCGACGACCTCGGCCACGTGAGCAGCTTCGTCGCCGACTGGGTGGCCGATACCTTCGCCGAAATGGACGCGGCTCCTACAGAGACCGACGAGCGGGTCGGCGCGGGAGCCTGAGATGTCGGAATCCAGAGTCACCATGTCCACGAATCAGCAACGCGCCTATATCCGGCGCGAAACCGCAATCAGCATCGCCATCAACACCGCGATGAGTCTCCTGTTCTTCCTCCTGGTATTCGGGTTCGGGCAACCAGTGCAGGTCTGGGGCATCGGAAACTATGTGTTCGACTTCGTCCCGCAGGGTTTCGTGATCGCGCTGATGGCCACCTTGGTACCCGGCGCGAAGATCAACAAGGCGCTACGCGAGGGGCGCCTGACCCGTGGGGCGGGGCACAGTCGCCTGCCGGCGCGCCTCTGGCAGCGCGCGCTGGTCGTGGCTGTGGCTTCAGCGCTCACTGGGACGGCACTCGCCGCAGTGGTGATGGCGTTGGTCGGCTCCTCGGAGTTGTCCGTTGGGGTCGCGCTGGCGGGAAAGATGGTGTTCGGCGCTATCTTGGCCGCGGTCATCACGCCGTTGGGGATGCGTGCTGCGCTATCGGTCACGACAGCCCCCGTCGGTGCGCCGGTGTCACGCGCGCAGTCGTCGTAGACAAGCGATGCTCTGAGCGAGGACCGGACTCGATCGGGCCGTGGGGGACTGAGCCCAGGGACGGCAGTGTTGTCCACAGGTCGACCGAAGCGAAGTCCTGTGTGTCCGAATTTGTCGGTGGGTGCCGATAGCTTGGTGTCATGCAATCGACCGCGCAGCCTCTGGCCCAGATGGGTGAGGATGAGCATCACTCGGCCACCGAGCTGGTCGAGGTGTTGCATCACAGCAATGCGGTGCGCGCGGCTGCCGATTACCGAATGCTGCAGGCGGCCAGCCTCATCCACGAGGAACGCGAACAAGACCACCTGGTCAGGCTGGCCGCGGCGCTCGGCGAGGAATCCACCTCGCTGGCCGATCTGGAACGTCTCGCGGTGCGCGCCGCCGCCGGTGAGGACCCCCGCGCCCAGTACGGGCCGAACGGACTCGAGCAGGCGGTGGCCGAGGTGGGTGCGGCCCTGACCATCCCACGTCGCGGGCGCGGGAGTTCATCGAGGCCGGCAGTGTGCTGCGCCATCAGTTGCCGTTCACCGGTGCGACCCTGGGCGCCGGTCGCATCGATCTGCCCCGATTCCTCGTTGTCGTCAAGCGCACCAGTCTGTGCACACCCGAGAACCTGGATCTGCTCGACAAACTCATGGCCGAGGCCATCGAGACCCGTGAACCGATGTCGATGACCCGCTTCCTGGCGATGATCGACAAACTGATCGCCCAGAACGATCCGGCAGCCACCCGGCGGCGTCGTGAACTGGTCGACAAGGACCGCAACATCAGCGTCCGCCCGGACCGCCACACCCCCGGCCAGGCACGTATCGGTGGCGCTCTGCCCGCCGACCAGGCGGCCGCGGTGGACGCCCGGCTCAATGCCATGGCCGCCGCTGTGCATGCTGGCGACCCCCGCACGGCGGCACAGCGGCGCGCCGATGCGTTGGTCGCGCTGGGCAACGGCGCCACCACCCTTACCTGTGAGTGTGAGGCCTGCTGCGCCGACAACAACGACACCGAATCCGATGCGGCCGAAACCGATACCGCAGAATCCGATGCTGCCGAATCCGATTCGACCGAACCTGACGCCGCCGAATCCGACCCCACCGCGACGTCCGATCCGGGGGCACCTCGCCCGACGTTCCACATCGTGGTGAACCTGAGCACCTTGCTCGGCCACGACGACGACCCGGCGTTCCTCGACGGGCAGGGCGTGATCGATGCCGACACCGCGCGAGCACTCGTCGCCGAGGCGAAACGCTGCTACGTCCACCCCGACGACGCGAATGCTGCGCAGGTCGAGCGTTACGCGCCGAGCAGGAAGGTCGCCGACCTCATCCGCTCCGGCGAACTGTGTTGCAGCTTCCCCGGCTGCAACAACCGAGCCTTCCACGCCGATGTGGATCACTCCGTCCCGCATGCCGAGGGCGGCCCGACCGATCCACGCAACCTCAAGCCACTGTGTCGGTTTCATCATCGGATCAAGACATTCGCCGCCGGGTGGCGGGACTACCAAGATCCCCTCGGCGAGGTGTTCTTCCAATCACCCACCGGCCACACCTACCTGGGCAATGCGTTCACCGGCCGTGACCTGTTCGAATCACTGACCCGCGCCACCCGACCACCCGACGACCCCGCCCGACAACGCATCGACACCATCCGAGCCCAACGCGGCGCGGCAGTCAAACGCGCCGACAAGCGGGCAATGGAACGATGGAACCTGGAGAATCCACCACCGTTCTGATCAGCGCATCCTCATCGACGGCTCTGGCCGCAGTTGCCAGTCCCCAAGCGGGAAACTGCAACTGCGGCCAGAATCGGCCAGCGTGTGACCGGATCAGCTCCGACTGAGATCCGCGGTGCGATCGGTACCGACCGCACCCGCCACGCCAGTGGTGGACTGGCGACCGGCGGCCGACATCGCCATCACTGCGACGGCCGCGGCGACAAACAGGACCGCCATCACCATGTACAGCGATGTGGGTGACCAGTCGGCGTCGAGCAGGGCTCCGGCAACCAGGGGTGAGAGAATCGCGCCGATCCGCCCCATGCCGATAGCCCAGCCCATGCCCGTCGCTCGGATTGGTGCCGGGTAGGAGGTGGCGGTCAGGGCGTAGAGGCCTGCGATGCAACCGTTCACAACGATGCCCAGACCGAATCCGACGACCAGTGCGAGCGCGAACACCCCGGCGGCCGGGACGAAGATCGTCATGAGTGCCGCGGAGACGACCAGGTAGGCTACCAGGACACGTGCGAGCCGGAATCGAGCCGCAAGCGCCCCCAGCAGGAAGGTGCCCAGGATTCCGCCCAGGTTCAGGATCATCCCTCCGGTGATGCCTTCCTTCGCCGACATTCCCGCTTCGACAAGAAGTTTGGGTGTCCAGCTGGTGACGAAGTAGAACCCGAACATGGTGAAGAAGAATGCGGTCCAGATCAGCAGAGTGGTCCGCTTGTTCTGGCGATCGAACAGTTGCCGTGCGGTGTCGACGACGCCACCCTTGCTGGAGCCGGTGGTCGTGGCGGCAGGCAGTTCACGCAGGGGCGGATGGCCGATACGGCCGGCGAACGCATTGATGCGGTCCAGCGCGCCGGCAGGTTGCCGGACGGTGAGGAAGTCGATCGATTCCGGCAACCGCCACAGAACGAGCGGGATGAGGGCAGCGGTGCACACGCCGCCGACGAGGAACACCGATCGCCATCCGAAAGTGTCGACGAGCAGCAGGGCAGCAAGACCGCCGATCGTGGCGCCGATGGCATAGCCTGTCGAGTTGAGGCTGACCGCGAGGCCGCGCCACCGGTTGGAGGCGAGTTCTCCGCCGATCACATTGCTGCACGCCAGAATTCCGCCGATCCCGACACCGGTCAGGACGCGGAGGATGCCGAGCTGCGTGGCGTTCTGGCTGACGGCGGACAGCATCATGCCGCCAGAAGACAACACCAGACACGCCAGGATCAGCTTGCGTCGGCCGACGATGTCGGCCAACGGGGCCAGCGACAGCGAACCGATGGCCATGCCGAACAGTCCCGCGCTGAGTAGAACGCCGAGCACGCTGGTGGACAGGTTCCAATCGTCGGACACCGAGGTGGACGTGAAGGCCATGGCGAGAACGTCGTAGCCGTCGAGGACATTGAGCAGGATGCAGATGGAAATTGCGGTCCATTGATAGCGCGACATCGGACTCTCATCGATGGCGCGGCGTAAGTCGGTGGTCATGTGCGGTCTCCGTTCAGGTTTCGGAAAGTGGTGGACTGATGGAGGGAAAGGTCGAGGCGGGCTGATCGGGGCGTGGCTCATCGCCGCCGGCCCGGCACTACTGGACGGCGGATGATGGAGTCGGGCCCGGAGGGGCAGGTCAGGTGTGCAGGCGCAACGGAATCGATCTCCACGAGCGAAGCGTGTTGTTCAGGTGCCGCTGCGGGGTGCCGGTGAGCTCGATCTTGCTGACCCGCTTGGCGAGAGCAGAGAGCAGCGCTTCCGATTCGAGTCGTGCGACGTGCTGTCCGACGCATTGGTGGATGCCCATCCCGAAGCCGACATGCCCGGACGGGTCGCGGTACAGGTCGAACTCGTCGGGTTGCGCCCAGCGGCGGGGATCGCGGTTGGCGGCGCCCAGGAACATGAGGATCTTCTCGCCATCGGGGATCACGACATCGCCGATGTGGATGTCGTTGGTGGCGGTGCGGAAGAACGTCTGAACCGGCGATTCCCAGCGCACGGCCTCGTCGAATGCTGTGCGCGCCAGATCCGGGTTGTCGCGGACGCGCTGCCACTGGTCGGGGTGAGTGGCGAACGCGTAGAGCACGGCCGCGAGTCCGTTGACAGTGGTGTCGACGCCGGCGGTCAGCAGTGACCGCACGATGAGTGGTGCCTGGGTGGCGGTGATGTCGCCGCGGTCGCTGGCCGCCCAGATCTGCGCGCCGAAACCGTTGTCGTCGAGGTTCTCTCGTTGACACTGAGCGTTGACCCAGGCGGAGAGTTCGGCCACATACGGCTCGCCGGCCGCCACGAGACTGTTGTGCGGGCCGAAGGCGTTGAAGGTGTGGTTGCCGTACGGCAGCAGGTTCTCGCGCCCTTCCTTGGGCAGGCCGACCGCGTCGGGAAACACTCGCAGCGGGAAGGCTTGGGCGAGAGCGGGAACGGCGTCAATGGTGTCGCCGCCGGACAGAACCTGGTCGACGAGGTCATCGGCGTCGGCGAGCCACGCGTCCCGCATGCGCATGAGTGCACGCGGTCCGAGCACCTTGGTCAGCACCGCACGCGGAGCGTCGTGGAAGGGCGGGTCGGCCTCGAGCAGGACGCTCGGTGGCCGCCATGGCTTCTCGTGCCGGAAGTTGCTGAGCCCGACGCCGGCCGAGGATTGAAAGGACTGCCAATCGGTGAGGGCCGCCCGCACCTGCTCGTAGCGACCCATGGCGTACACGCTGTACTTGTCCAGGTGGACAACAGGTCCCGCGTCCCGCAGTTCGGCCTGGAATGCCAGCGGATCCTCGAGGAGGTCGAGCGCGAACGGGTCTGCGTCCGAGGTGGGCAGGGTGGTCCGGGCTGTGATGGTCATGATGCTTCCTGGATCAGAGGTGCCGAATCAGATGTCGGGGATCAGATGTCGAGGGTCAACCGGTCGGAGCGGGAGCGGGACACGCACACCAACATGCAGTCGCCGGCGTCGCGTTCGTGTGGTTCGAGGACCGCGTCACGGTGGTCGGGCTGACCCGCCAGGACGGTGGTCTCGCAGGTGCCGCATACTCCCTCGCGGCAGGACGTGAGCACACCCACGCCCGCCGACGACAGTGCGTCGATGATGCTCACGTCTGCGGCGATCGTCAGCACGCGCTGTGATCGGGCGAGCTCGAGTTCGAACGGGGTCGTCCGGGCCGGTGCAGGATCGATCGAGGTGAAGCGTTCGATACGCAGCTTCCCGGCTGGCCACGTCGAAGCGTGCGACGACAACTCGTCGAGCATGGACACGGGTCCGCAGGCGTACACCTTGGTCATGTCGTCGACCGACGCCATGTGTTCGGCGAGGTCGACACGGCCTTCGGTGGAACTGGCGATCGTGGTGATGTGGTCGCGATGGGGGGCCAGTTCGCCGACGAATGGCATCGAGTCGAGGGTGTGGCCGAGGTAGAGCAACCGCCACTGCGCGCCGACGATGTCGGCCTGCGCGATCATCGGGATGATCGGTGTGATGCCGATGCCGCCGGCGATGAACAGGTAGCGGTCGGCCGGGGTCATCGGGAAGTTGTTGCGGGGGCCGCCGACCTGGATCTCATCCCCGACGCGCAGTTCGTCGTGGATGAAGGCGGAGCCACCTCGGCCGCTCCGGTCCCGGCGCACCGCGACCGTGTATGTGTAGGCATCCCAGCGGTCTCCGCACAGCGAGTACTGGCGTGTGAGCCCATTCGGCAGGATCAGATCCAGGTGAGCTCCCGGAGTCCAGTCCGCCAATCGACGACGGTCGGCGTGGGCGAGCGTCAGCGTCACCACATCGGTGGCGACGCGCCTTTTCTCCACGACCTGCAGTGTGTTGCCAGAATCAGAACGGCTTCCCATGGTCTTTCCTCGACGATCGCTTTCCTTGACGACGGTTCCGTCAAGGTTCGCCGGATCGGCAGGAGCCCTACTACAGCGTTCTCAATCATTGAGAGAGAAAGAGTGCGGTGAATCACCGTGACGATGGTTGTGGCGTCGACATCACACGTCCGATGCCTCGCGCTGCGGCTTTCAGGGCCGGGATGCGGCCGAAGGCGGCGTCGTCGTTCGGGACAATGAGGCCGAGTGCGGCGACCACCTGGTCACCGCGACCGCGGATAGGCACAGAGATGCCGGTGGTGGTGGGGAAGATGTGACCGGCGCACAGCGCGTATCCCTCGCGGCGGATGTGGGCGAGCGCGGTGCGCAGCTGGGGTCCAGTGGTGATCGTCTTGTCGGTATACGCCTTCATGGGCTGGGAGGTCACCTCGTCGGTGACGGACGGATCGGCATGCGCGAGCAATACCAGGCCGGACGAGGACGCGTGCAGGGGTAGTCGGCCGGCGATCCGCGAGTAGTTCACCACTGGCGACGGTGAGGTGAGACGTTCGAGGAACAGGACCTCGGTGCCCTCCCGGACCGCGAGTTGGACGTCGTTGCCGATCACATGGTGAAGGTCCTGCATGAAGGGCATCGCGGCGGCGCGCAGTCCGACCGCGGGTGACGCGCGCGAGGCCACCTCCCACAGCCGGACACCGATCCGCACCCCGTGGTCGGTGCGCTCCAACCAGTGCGCCCGCACCAATTCTTCGATGAGGCGCGAGGCGGTCGCGACATGCAGCCCGGACCGGCGGGCGATCTCGCCGACGGTCAACTCCTTGTCATCGACGCCGAAGGCCTCGACCACACGAATGGACCGTGCGATCACGGATTCGCCGGTGGACACGCGGGGCATGGCACCGATTGTGCGCCACTCGTGACCGCTGCAGGGTAACTGCCGGCGATCCGGTCAGCGCACCGTGAGTTCCGCCCCGGTGCAGGCGATCACGTCGTCGACACGGACACCTGGTGCGACCTCGGTCAGCACGAGGGTGCCGTCGACGACGACGTCGATGACACCGAGGTTGGTGATGATCCGGTCCACCACGCCGGCTCCGGTGAGCGGCAACGTGCAGACATCGAGGATCTTGGGATCACCATTGCGGGCGGTGTGTTCCATGAGCACGATGACGCGCGCTGCACCGTGAACTAGGTCCATCGCGCCACCCATGCCCTTGACCATCTTGCCGGGGACCATCCAGTTGGCGAGGTCGCCGGTGCGCGAGACCTGCATGCCGCCGAGGACCGCGGTGTCGATGTGTGCGCCACGGATCATGCCGAACGACAACGACGAATCGAAAAAGGCGCCACCGGGATTGATGGTGACGGTCTCCTTGCCGGCGTTGATCAGATCGGGGTCGACGGTGGCCGGGGTGGGGTAGCCGCCGGTGCCGAGGATGCCGTTCTCGGAGTGCAGGGTGACCTGGACACCTGCCGGGAGGTGATCGGGGATCAGCGTCGGCAAGCCGATGCCCAGGTTGACGTACTCCCCGTCGATCATCTCCGCGGCTGCGCGGGCAGCCATCTGGTCGCGGGTCCAGCCGGTGATCTCCGTGCTCATCGTCATCGCCCTGCTCCTCCGGGAGTACTGGTGGTCATCTTCTCGATCCGCTTGTCCTGGGGTCCGGTGTGCACGAGCCGTTGAACGAAGACTCCCGGCAGGTGAACGTCGCTGGGTGCGATGGCACCTGGTTCGACGAGTTCCTCGACCTGCGCGATGGTGATCCGCCCGGCCATCGCGGCGAGGGGGTTGAAGTTCATCGCGGTCTTGTCGAACACGAGGTTGCCCGCGGTGTCACCGATCCGGGCGTGGACCAGGGCGAAGTCGGCGGTGATCGCTTCCTCCAGAACGTAGCGCCGGTGCCCGAAGGTTCGGGTCTCCTTGGGTGGGGACATGACCGCGACAGATCCGTCGGCGGAGTAGCGCCAGGGCATCCCGCCGTCGGCGACGGGTGTGCCCACGCCTGCCGGTGTGTAGAAGGCCGGTACCCCCGTCCCGCCCGCGCGTAGTCGTTCGGCGAGCGTGCCCTGCGGCGTGAGTTCCACTTCGAGCTCACCGGCCAGGTACTGACGCGCGAACTCCTTGTTCTCGCCCACATACGACGCGGTCACCCTGCGGATACGGCCCAGCGACAACAGGATGCCGAGGCCATGGTCGTCGACGCCACAGTTGTTGGAGAAGACCTCGAGGTTGTCGGGCCCGGCGTCGGCGAGTGCGGCGATCAACCGGTCGGGGATACCGCACAGTCCGAAGCCGCCCACGGCGAGGGTGGCCCCGCTGCCGATGTCGGCGATCGCAGCGTCCACCGTGTCGACGACTCGTGTTGTCACTGTGACTCCCTTCGCATGCGTTCGTCTGCTGAACGTCACCTCGTGCCAGGTGAGTGTTTCTCCGCGCAGTTCAGAGGTCAACATCGAAGCCTCAAGTCGGGGCAGAGTGTTCGAACGGTGGTGGAAGGCGGCCGGATGCGTTCACTCAGTGAACGCTATTCTGGCGGTTGTGCCCGCCGAATCAGGTAACCGTGTCATCGCTCGCGCGGCCGCCCTGCTGCGTGCGGTTGCGGCCACCGAGGCCGGCAGCGCCACCACCTCGGACCTCGCCCGGGCCGCCGACCTCGCCCGGCCCACGACTCATCGGCTGCTCAGCGCACTCGCTGATCAGGGGATCATCGACCGAGACCGCAGGACCGGCTTGTGGTCACTGGGACCCGAGTTGTACCTGCTCGGCGCAAGTGCGGCGCACCGATACGACATCACGTCTGTTGCCGGTGATGTCATCGAGCATCTTGCTCGTGAGACCGGCGAGAGCGTGTTCCTCTCCGCGCGCCGCGGTGACGAGACGGTCTGCGTGCTGAGTCGGGAGGGCAGCTTCCCGTTGCGATCGCACGTGTTGCACGAAGGTATTCGGTTCCCGCTGGGTGTGGCGTCTGCGGGTCTGGCGATTCTCGGTCACCTTCCCGATCGGGACGTCGACGACTTCTTCAGTCGGAACACCCTGGAGCCGGACTGGGGTCCGGATCATGCCGAGGACGCTATTCGCAGGCGCATCGAGTTGACTCGCCGGGACGGGTACGCGACGAACCCGGCGCTCCTGGTCGAGGGGAGTTGGGGACTCGGGGCGGCGGTGTTCGATCAGAACGGACTACCTGCATGGGCGGTGAGCGTCACCGGGGTACAGACACGGTTCACAACCGACCGTCGTCGGGCGATGGGCCGACTGCTGTTGGAGGGGGCTCAGGACCTGTCGGTGAGATTGCGCGAGAGAAGGTGAGGCTGCGCGGGTCGTGTCGGCTCCCGCGGGCCGTCGACGCACCGCGTGAACCAATCCGACCCGCGGCAACGAGCCATGCATCGACCTCCTCTCGTCGAATGACGATCCCGTCGAGATCGGGACTCGCGTGTGCGAGAATCGTTGCCAGGCGGCCCAGGGATCGTGTCCCGATGCGGGCCAAGGGAATTGGTTTGTGTGCGCAACGAAACAGTCCACGCCGCGGCCGATCCACACACTTTGATCAGTGGTCTGATTCCGATCTCGAGCATGTTCAGAGGAGAGCAGCCATGACCACACTGATTCGACAGGCCGGCTTGGGAGTCGCCGCTGTGGCGGCTGCGACGCTGGCTTTCGCGCCACTGGCATCGGCGGCACCGACCGATGCGGCCTCGACCCAGCAGCCGCAGGACGTCGACACCACGATCCGGATTCCGGACATCCCGGTGCCGCTCCTTCCGGTGCCTCTGCTGCCGATCCCCGTGATCCCCATCTTCCCGTTCCCCGACGTCCCGAAAACCGCGTGCATCACGATCTTCTGCTTCCCGATCGCGGCCTAGTCCCGGCGTATTGCCTCGCAGGTCGTCGCAGCCAGGCGTTCAGACCTTCGGAATGTGGTGGCGCGCCATCACCGCATCGATCAACGTGTAGACGGCGGGCTTCGACGCGGCGTCGGTGTACTTGACCTTGACGCAACCCTTGGCCGGCTGGCTGCCGCCGACGGTTGCCTTCGCGGCATCGACGTGATCGAAATCGATCGCGTGCGCGGACATCGTCCGGGATGCGGCAGTGAACATCACATAGCCCTTGAGGTACGAGTCCTCGAACCGGAACATCGGGACGCCACGAAACATGATGAGCGGCACCGAGGGATAGTGGTGCTCGACGTAGTCGTGGAACTCGCGTAGCCATTCCTGCACGAGTTCGGTCTGCGCACCGATGTACTCCTCGGGGGTCTGGGCGCTCATGTCGCGATGTTAACCGACGCTCGCGATTTGTTGGTGGCCAACGATGTTGATGCTGACGCTTCTAGCAGAGGTGACTCGATCAGAGGCTTCGCACCGCCACGCTGTGCAGACGTTTGAGACCGGACCATGGCGCCGGATGCCTCTCACCGGCCGTTCAGCCCGAACGGTTTCAGGAACTCCTCGACCATCGGCAGCACATCGACAGCCGGGTCGTCGTCATAGAGGACCCGTACGATTGCCCGAGCCACCGCATTCATCTGGCCGCGCGCCGGCCCCCAGTTGCCGGTCGGTGGCAACTGCCCGAGCAGCGCGACGACGAACCGGCCATCCCGTCCGAGCACACCTGTGCTGTGCAATTGCCCCCCGCCGCCGACGCAGCACATCCATCCCTGCTTCGCGGCAACGGATTCGGTGAGGCCGGGGGCGAGCAGACCGTAGTTCTTCGCAAATCCGTCCGCGGCGACCGCCGGCGGGTCGGTCATTGGCCTCATGATCGAGACACGGTCGGCCGGAGGCATTTTCAGGATGAAGTCGAAGATCTTCACCATATCGGCCGCGGTGGTCGTCGCCTCGGCCCACAGGGCCGGATTGCCCGGCGGCGCGGTGCCCGTCAGCCCGACCCGCCGTGACACCCGCCCGATCCCACCCATACCGTCGAAGCGGGTCCAGAGTTCGTTCATCGCCTGATCGTCGCTGACGGCCAGTGACCGCTGGATCAATTGCAGGTCCCGCTGACCGACGGCCAGGCCGTTCTCGCGCCGACGGGTGATGATGTCCACGGCCACGACGACTTTCACCAACGACGCGGTCAGTGTCGGCGTCCTCGCGGCCGCGTTGGTGGCGAGACTCCCGAATCGACGGTCCAGAATCGCGATACGGGTGGCGACCCGGCCGCTGCGAGGTACGTCTTCGGCGGCTGCAACCGCCGATTGCGCCCGTGGGGTGGGCGGCGCGAACGGCAGCGCCGACCCGGTGGCACCGGACCCCGGACTGATGAAAGGTAGGACGACCACCACGACAGCCACCAGGGTGAGCACCAGTGCGGCTCGCGGACTTGCCGTCGGCGTGAGTTCATTACGCGGCTCGGTCATTGCAGATCACCACTCGCGTCGAATGTCGAAGTTGCGGCAGCGGGGCACTCGGGTCACATACCCGCTGAATCGGTCAACTTCTTCAACCCACTCGAATCCGACACTAGCCCCACGCCGCCGGGATCGCAGGCAGTCCGATGTCGATGCAGGTCAACGGCCGTCAATACGGGGTACTGTGTGTTTCCGTGTCCCCCAGCGTGCGCGAATACACCACCATCAGCCATCCCGAACCGAACACCCGGATCTGGCATGAGATCGACGGCGATGGCCGACCCGTTGTGCTGCTACATGGCGCGTTCTCTGGTGCGTCGGCGTGGGGTGGTCAGGTGCCGGCACTCGTCGAGGCGGGGTGGCGCGTGTACTGCCCGGAACGTCACGGGCACGGCCACAGTCCCGACGTCACTGACGAATTCCACTATGCGGACATGGCCGACGAGACCATCGCCTACCTCGACGAGGTTGTGGGTGGGCCGGCGGAGCTGATCGGCTGGAGCGACGGGGCGGTGGTCGCCGTTCTGGTCGCTCTGCGACGACCCGACCTCGTCGGTCACCTGATTCTGATCGGCCAGTATTTCAACAGCTCTGGCCGTGCGACCGGCGGCATGCTCGACGCACTCGAGACCGCGGATCAGGACACCGTGGATTTCTTTGCGGCAGAGTACGCCTCGGAGTCGCCGGACGGCGCCGACCATTTTCCGATCGTCTGGGACAAGACCATGGCGATGATCAGGTCGGAGCCCGAGATTGATCTGGCGGAGTTGTCGGCGATCTCCGCGCCGACGTTGGTCATGCAGGGCGATCGCGACGAGGTGACCCTCGATCACAGTGTCGGCGTGGTGGATTCGATCGCGGGCGCGCGGTTGTGCGTCATCCCTGGTTCGCACCTCATCCCGATCGAGGCGCCGCAGTCCGTCAACAGCGTACTGTTGCAATTCCTCGCGGAGTGAAGTCAGAACGAGCAGCATCACGTACGTTGGCCATATGGCTGACAAACCAGTGGCCGTCGACAGCGGGCCGCACCAAGTGTCCCGACAGATCGTCGTGAACGCTCCGGTCGCCGAGATCTTCGCCCTCGTGGCCAATCCGCACCGCCATCCGGAACTCGATGGGTCGGGCACCGTACGCCACACCCCGGTGACCGGGCCGGAGCGACTGGAACGAGGAGCGCGGTTCAGTGTCGGGATGAAGCAGTACGGTTTCCCGTACAAGATCACATCGACGGTGACAGAGTTCGCCGACAACCAGGTGATCGAATGGCGACATCCGATGGGACATCGGTGGCGATGGGAGATGGCCAGCGAGTCGCCCACCTCGACGCGGGTCACCGAGACCTTCGACTACTCGCGGCTCAAGATGCCCAAAGCCATCGAGATCATCGGATACGACAAGAAGAACGCCGACGGCATCGAGGCCACGCTGACGGCGCTGTCGGCACGCTTCGTCTGATCGGTCTCTGTCACTGTCACGCCGCGGCCGCGAGATGAACAGCGGGCAGCCAGTCGAGGCGCGCCGAATCGTCGGCGAGCAACACCTGCGCGGCCGCAGAGGCGATATGGCTCACCTGATGTCGCGCGGGCTCCCAGTCGGCGGTCGGCTCGAGCCGACCCAGTACCACGACGACGAACCGGCCGTGTGGGCCGATGACGCCGGCGCTGTGCAGTTGAGCGCTGTCGTCGACGCAGCACATCCAACCCTGTTTGGCGGCAACGGCATCGGTGAGTCCGGGAGCGAGTAGGCCGAAGTCCTGCGCGAAGCCGTCTGCGGCCACGGGTGGTGCACTCGCGAGTGCGGCGATGACGAGGTCGCGGTCCGGCGGGGGCATCTCGAGAACGTGGTCGAGAAGAGTTGCGGTGGCCGACGCCGTGATGGTCGCCTGCCCCCAGTAGTTGACGTCAGGTGGCGGCGCGGTGCCCTCGAGGCCCAGGCGTCCCGCGACGCGACCGATGGCGCCCATGCCGTCGAAGCGCGTCCACAGTTCGTTCATCGCCTGATCGTCGCTGACACTCAGCGCGCGATTGATCAGCTGGATGTCGCGGGCGCCGATCGCAAGGCCTTCCTCGCGCCGGCGGTCCAGGATGTCCACCACGACGATGAGCTTGACCAGTGATGCAGCCAGTGTCGGTGTGGTGGCGGAGTCGGTGGTCGCGAGATGGTCGTGCCGGCGGTCGAGGATCGCGATGCGCGCGTCGACGTCGCCGGCCGCTGCCGCGGACTCCGCCGCGGTCAGCGCGGACTGCGCGAGTGTGGCGGGTGGTGCCTCGGGGAACGATCTGGTCGCGGTGGATTCGGGGTCGGTGGTCGGGAGTGCGACGAGAACAGCGGCCACGAGACTGACCGTCATCGTGGTGCCGAGGGTGTACAGCAGCCGTAGTCGCGTGATGCGTCGTGCGCTTTGCTGTGCCATCGTCTCACCGCCTCAGAGCGTGCAACCCACTCATATCGGTCAACACCGCAAAGCGGTCCAGAGTTCCATTTCTTCGATGTGGAGTGGGTATCGATCATGTTTCGGGGAGGTGGCGCGGGGTTGCCCTGCGCGCCCTTCGAGCCCTTCGAGGCTCTTCGCTAGCGCTCCTCGCACCTCAGGGAACGGGGAGGCGGGCCGGGACCAAATCGCGCACCGTCGTTGTTGTGCATGGTGACGCCGCAGCCAGCGGCGCCGAAGGAGGATTTGTGAGCACCGAATACCGCAAGACCGACGAGGCCGTTCGAGCCCTGTCCGACGCTCAATACCGCGTCACGCAGCAGGACGACACCGAGCCGGCCTTCCGCAACGAATATTGGGACAACCACGAGCCGGGCATCTACGTCGACGTCGTGTCCGGTCAGCCGCTGTTCTCGTCGACCGACAAGTACGACAGCGGGACCGGCTGGCCCAGCTTCACCCAACCCATCGACCCCGAGGCGGTCACCACGAAGACCGACCGGACCCTGTGGATGCGACGCACCGAGGTCCGCTCGGCCGGGGCCGACAGCCACCTGGGCCACGTCTTCGGCGACGGGCCCCGTGATGCCGGCGGCCAGCGGTACTGCATGAACTCCGCGGCACTGCGGTTCATCCCGGTCACCGAACTCGAGTCGCAGGGCTATGGCGAATACCGCAGCCTCTTCGCGGGAACCACTGACGACACCGACACCCCCGACAACAGTGAGGAGAACGCATCGTGACCACCGACACCGGACAGATCACCCGCCGACCCGGAACCGAGACGGCCGTCCTGGCGGGCGGCTGCTTCTGGGGCGTGGAAGACCTCATCCGCCGCCAGCCGGGAGTGCTCGACACCCGCGTCGGCTACACCGGCGGCAGCAACGAGCACGCCACCTACCGCAACCATCCCGGGCACGCCGAAGCGGTCGAGATCGTCTTCGACCCGACGCAGACGTCGTATCGGGACATCCTGGCGTTCTTCTTCCAGATCCACGACCCGACCACCCGCGATCGCCAGGGCAACGATGTCGGCTCGAGCTACCGGTCGGCGATCTTCCCGCTGACCCCCGAGCAGGAGCAGGTCGCGCGGGACACGATCGCCGACGTCGACGCCTCCGGGCTCTGGCCCGGTAAGGCTGTCACGACGATCGAGCCGAGTGCCCCGTTCTGGCAGGCCGAACCAGAGCATCAGGACTACCTGCTGCGGTACCCGAACGGCTACACCTGCCACTTCCCGCGTGCGGGTTGGGTGCTGCCGAAGCGGCAGGACGCCGAGGCCTGACATCGTGGCGGTGCCCCATCGTGCCCACCGGGTGCGATGGGGCACCGTCGCCTCACGGTCGGGGAGCGTCGCGCATGAAACAGGTACTGCCGGTACCTGGCACGACGAACCCTCCCGCACCGGCCGGGACACTCATAGCGTGGTAGCCATGAGCGTTCCCACATTGACCTTGAACAACGGCGTCGAGATCCCCGCACTCGGGTTCGGGGTGTTCCAGACGCCGCCCGACGACACGGCCACAGCTGTGCGTACGGCGCTCGATGTCGGTTACCGACACATCGACACGGCCGCCGCCTACCTGAACGAGCGAGGCGTCGGCGACGCGATCGCGCAGTCGGGAATCGACCGGTCCGAGGTGTTCCTCGAGACCAAGATCTGGATAACCGACTACGGCTACGACCAGACACTGCACGCATTCGACAAGGGCGCTGGCAAACTGGGCGTGGAGCAGATCGACCTGCTGATCCTGCATCAGGCGCTGCCCGGTGAATTCGAGCTGACCATCGACGCATACCGCGCGCTCGAGAAGCTCTACTCCGACGGCCGCGTCCGGGCGATCGGCGTCAGCAACTTCATGCCCGATCACCTGTCGCGGCTACTGGAAGCGACCTCAATCGTGCCGGCGATCAACCAGGTCGAGGTGCACCCGTACTTCCAGCAGCGTGACGTTCTCGCCACCGATACCGAGCACGGTGTGCTGTCCCAGGCGTGGTCGCCGATCGGTGGGATCACCTTCTATCGCGACGGGTCGGCCGGATCCACTCTCGACGACCAGGTCATCGGCACGATCGCCGCTGCCCACGGCAAGACCGCAGCACAGGTCATGCTGCGCTGGCACCTGCAGCAGGGGCGCCAGGCGATCCCGAAGTCGGTGACGCCGGCCAGGATCGCGGAGAACTTCGACATCTTCGACTTCGAGCTGACCGATGCCGAACTGGCCGAGATCGATGCACTCGACACCGGCGTGCGCGGTGGCCCCGAACCGGAGCAGATCACCCGCGAGACCTTTGGCCTGGACATCCCGGAAGCGTGACGACCATTCCCGTTGGCCCCCTTGTTGAATCGATACACCTGGAGAGGAAACGATGCGAGCAACCCTGATGTACGGACCCGGAGACGTTCGAGTCGAGACCGTCGCCGATCCGAAACTCCACGAGCCCACCGACGCCATCGTGCGGGTGGTCCAGGCCTGCGTGTGCGGGTCGGACCTGCATCCCTATCACTCGATGGATGCCACCACGGACGGCGTGCCGATGGGGCATGAGTTCATCGGCGTCATCGAGGAGACCGGGACAGAGGTCTCGTCGCTGGCCAACGGAACACTGGTCATCGGTACCTTCTCCTTCCAGGACAACACCTGTGTGTTCTGCCGCGACGGTTTCCAAACCGCCTGCGTCAACGGCGGATTCTTCGGATCGCACGACGTTCCCGGCGCACAAGCGGAGTATGTCCGGGTGCCGTTCGCCGAGGGCAGCCTGGTGCCGGTGCCCGACGTCTCCGAGCTCAGTGACCTCATCCCGAGTCTGCTCACCCTGTCCGACGTCTATCTCACCGGCTATCACGGCGCCCACATGGGTCGTGTCGAGAAGGGCACGACTGTCACCGTCATCGGCGATGGCGCGGTGGGACTTTCGGCCGTGCTGGCATCCCGCGAACTCGGCGCCGAGCAGATCATCCTGATGGGGCGACACACCGATCGCACCGATCTCGGAAAAGAGTTCGGTGCCACCGACATCGTCGCCGAGCGCGGCGACGAGGGCGTGGCCAAGGTGATGGACCTGACCGACGGCGAGGGCAGCCACGTCGTCATCGAAGCAGTCGGTCACATGCCGGCCTACGAGCAGGCGTACGGCGTCATCCGTCCGGGCGGCATCATCTCGCGGGTGGGCGTGCCCCAATACGAGAAGGCGCCAGTCGGTTTCGGTTCCATCTTCGGAAAGAACGCCGCGGTCACCGGCGGTCCGGCGCCGGTGCGCGCGTACATCGACGACGCCATCCCGCTGGTGCTGGAGGGAAAGATCAACCCGGGCAGGGTGTTCGACCAGAGCGTCGCGCTCGACCAGGTCGCCGACGCCTACACGAAGATGGATTCGCGGGAGGCGCTGAAGGTTCTGGTGAAGCCGTAAGGCGACGTCGACGACCAACGAAGCTTCGCGCGGGGGCTGCGGGAACGCGGGTCGTCCTGGGTGCCGCGGGTGGGTTCGGGTCCCGCGGTTCGTCGGCGGCCCGCGTTACCCGAGTGGGTTCGCGTGACCGGCGACGACCCGCGTACAGCTCGCCGTCTCAGTCGAGTCGGGGCATCGCAGCGGCGAACAGCTCGATGATCTTCTCGGGTTCCGTGATGCCGGTGGCGAAGACGTAGGCGGCGGTGAAGCCCAGGCCGGCCATCTCGTTGGCCTTCGCGACGACATCGTCGACAGTGCTGCTCGGGTCGATGGGGAAGATGGTGGTCTTGTCGATCTCGGCGTAGTCGCGGCCGACATCGTCGCAGTGGCCACGCAGCACCTCGAGCTTGTGGGCGGCGTCCGGCCCGGCGAAGATGTTGCACGCATCGGCGTACTGCGCCACGAGGCGCAGCGTCTTCTTCTCGCCGGAACCGCCGATCATCAGATAAGGACTCGGAGTGCTCAGCGCCTGAGGCGAATTGAGTGTGCGGGTCAGGTGATAGTGCTTGCCGTCGAACGGTTCCTCCGAGCCCGACCACATCTGCCGACAGATCTGCACCGTCTCCTCGAGGCGTTCGAAGCGCTCGGCGGTCGGCGGGAAGTCAAAGCCTAGACCCTCGGATTCCTCGTCGTTCCACGCCGCCCCGATACCGAGGCCGGCTCTGCCGCCGGACAACACGTTCAGGGTCGTCACCGCCTTGGCCAAGAGCGCTGGTTCGCGATACGTGACACCCGTGACGAGGGTGTGCAGCAAGGAGTGTTCGGTGTGGGCGGCGATGAAACCGAGGGCCGAGTAGGCCTCGAGCATGTCGTTCTCGACGGGACCCACGGGCCGGATCTGCCAGAAATGGTCCATGACGCTGATCCGGCGCACCCCGATCGCCTCCGCGTCGCGAACATGCTTTCGCAGAGCGGGCCCGAGCTCAGGGGCGCCGCCGGTCCAGGTGAAATCAGCGATGTGCAGAGCGAGTTCCATACATTCCACGCTACGGCTCGCGATCCGCGCGAGGGGGGTTCTGTCAGTACCCGGAACTACGGTGCGCGCCGTCGCGCGTCGGACACTTCCCTCGTCGCCTGTCGACGTTTACCCTGGTCAGTGACGTGACCGGTCGCCGGTGACCGGTCCTGATCGGATCGAGGTACCGATGAGAATCTCGGACATTCTGCGACACAAGGGCTCCGACGTCGCATCGGTCGGACCTGATACGTCGATGCCCGACCTGATCGCCCTGATGCACGACCGGAATATCGGCGCCGTCGTGGTGACCGACGCGGACCGCGCCGTCGGCATCGTCTCCGAGCGCGACGTGATGCGGGGTCTGCGCAACCGCGGTGCCGCGCTACTCGATGCGTCGGCGGGCGACATCATGACCACAACCGTCCAATTCTGCGACCCCCAGGACACCGTCGACTCACTGGCCGAGACGATGACCGAACGACGTATCCGCCACATCCCGGTCCTCGAGGACGGGCGACTCGCGGGCATCGTCAGTATCGGTGATGTGGTGAAGAGCCGTATCACGCAACTCGAAGAGGACCGTCAGCAGCTCGAGTCATACATCGTTCAAGGCTGAATCTCGCGGGTGCGACAGCGCCTTCGGCCGGCAGATGAACGCGGTGATCACCACGACGCCGGCGCCGAGCGCAAAGGCGAAGTGCGCGGAGAACAGGTCTGCGCTGCCGCCGAGCAGTGCGGCGGCAAGCGGTCGGGATCCGACGAAGCCGACCATCCACAACGCCATGATGCGGCCGCGAAGCGCCTCCGGTGCGCGTTGCTGCACCACTGTGCTGAGGCCGGTCATCGCGACACCGAAACCGCATCCTGCGACGGCGAATCCGAGCATGGCCAGTCCGACGTTCGAACTCACCGCGAGCAGTCCGTTGCCGAGGGCGAGTGCGCACAGACCGATCGAGGCGGTGGTCGGTGCGCTCGGTCGACCACGCAGTGCGGCGAGGAGCGCGAGGGAGATCGCCGCCCCGACGCCGAACGCCGCAGACAGTTGCCCCACGAGTTGCGCCCCGCCACCGACCTCCTCGGCCATCGACGGCGCGAGTGTGATCGCCGGATCGGACGCGAAGCCGACGGTCGCGACCGCGATGAGGGCGAACAACAGCGGCCGGTCCTGCCACACGTGACGAAGCGCGACGCGTACCCGGAAGTCCTGGCCGGCCTTGCGTGGTGCCGGGCGCGGAAACCGCACCACCGCGAGCATCACCGCGAAAGCGAGGCTCAGCGCCGCGCTCACGCCGAAGGCCCACGCGGGTCCGACGTGCGCCGCGATGAACGCACCGGTGATCGGACCGACGATGCGGCCGATTGTCATCGGCACGGAGTTCAGCGCCATCGCGGTGGGCAGTTCGCCGGTTCGGATCAGGCTCGGAACGATCGACTGCATGGCCGGACCGCCGACGACGAATCCGATGCCCACGACGAACGAACCGATGAGGACGACGGCGGTCACCGCACTCGGCCCGGCATCGTGCAGGACCGCCAGCAGCACCGCGATCGCTCCGGAACCGATGGCGCACAACACTCTTCCGATGATGACCTGACGTGCCGGGTCGCCGCGGTCGGCCCACTTGCCGCTCGTCGGACTGAGGATCAGCTGCGGCCCGAACTGGACCACCCCGACCAGACCGACCATCAGCGCGGAGCCGGTGGCGTCGAAGATCACCAGCGCGGCGACAAGACTGTGTGTCCAAACGCCGATGACCGACAGCATCTTTCCCCAGAACAGGGTGCCGAACAGGCGGTCCACCAGCAGGGGAAGGGGGCCGCGTGGGGAGACTTCGGGATGTGGTCGTGTCTGGGTGGTCATGCGGTCGGCGTCCGCTCGAGATCGTCCCCGAGGCGTTCCAGCAATGAGATCAGCTTTCGCACATCGTCATCCGACCAATGCGCGACGGTGTCGGCCATCATCTGATGGCGTCGCTGGGTGATCCGTGCCAACTCGTCGCGGCCGGCATCCGTCAGGGTCAGGTCGCAGCGCCGCTGGTCGGATGCGGACGGAGATTTGGCCATCAGGCCGGCGGACACCAGGCCTGCGACGGTACGACTGGCCGTCGAGTGCTCGACCGCCATGTGGTCGGCGACGTCGCTGACCGACGCGCCCGCGCCGGCGCTCTGGCGTTGCTCTACGGCCCGCAGCGCACGCACCGTGGAGATCGAGGTGGTGCCGTCGCCCCCGGCGAGAATGCGGCGCCGCCAACTGGGTCGTTGCCGGACCTGCTGGATGCGGGTGAGCGCATCGTCGAGCGTGTCGGGGAGCGAAGGGGCGTCGGGCACAGATGTATGTGTAGCACATGCATATAAGAAGTTCGAAATGCTAACGGTCGCTCGCGGGGGTCCTCGGAGGTCACGCATACGACTGTCGGAGGGACCCCTGCGCGGGCCCCTCCGACAGTCGGCGACATCTCTGAGCTACTGGTGCGCCAACTCCTTGAGCTCCGGCGCGACCCGACCACCGAGCTCGGCCGTCGGCACGTCCTTGGTCTCGCGGGCGGTCAGTGCAGCGCCGGCCGAGATGAGGCAGATGACCGCGGTGAACACGCTGATGACCACCCAGCCACCTTCGCGGACGCCGCCGAGGGCGGTCACGATCGACGGGGCGAACCCGGCCATCAGGAAGCCCAGCTGCGTGCCGATCGCCATGCCGGAGAAGCGGACCTCGGTGGAGAACATCTCGCCGTAGAACGACGGCCACACCGCGTTCGCGGCGCCATAGCCGCAGGAGAACGTGGCCACCGCGAGGACGAACGTCATCAGGTGGTTACCGTCCGTCATCGACAGCATGTAGAAGGGCATCAGCACCGCCGACGACAGTGCGCCGTAGATGAACACGGGCTTGCGTCCGATCCGGTCGGCGAGCATGCCGAAGAACGGCTGGGTGAGGAGCGCGAACACGTTGGCGACCACGACCAGCCACAGGGTGATGTCGGTGTCGAGGCCGACCTCTTCGCCGTAGGCGAGGGCGAGATTGGCGAAAACCGTTGAGACGGCTGCGATGAACGCACACAGGATCACCCGCAGCACGGCGCGCCACTCGTAGCGGATCAGCGGCACGAGCGGCATCTTCGCGATGGTTCCGGCCTCTTTGGCCTCGGTGAACTGCGGTGTCTCGTGCAGCTGACGACGGATGAAGTAGGCGACCACCACGACGACGGCCGACAGCCAGAACGGAACACGCCAGCCCCAGGTGTACTTCGCCTCGTCGGGCAGCGCCATGAACGGAATCATGATGAGCGAGGCCAGAATCAGCCCGCCCTGCGTGCCGGTCAGCGTCCATGACGTGAAGAAGGCGCGTTGATGATCGGGGGAGTGCTCCAGCGTCAGCGAACTGGCGCCGGCCTGCTCACCGGCGGCCGAGAGTCCCTGCATGAGGCGGCACAGCACGAGCAGCACGGGTGCCAGCCAGCCGATGGTGTCGAAGCTGGGCAGGCAGCCGATGATGAAGGTGGACAGGCCCATCAGCACGAGGGTGAACATCAACACTCGTTGCCGTCCGATGCGATCGCCGAAGTGTCCGAGGATGACCGCGCCGACCGGGCGGGCGATGTAGGCGAAACCGAATGTCGCAAACGACATCACCAACGATGCCTCGTTGTCCGAGGGGAAGAACACGTGCGGGAAGATCAGCGCGGCTGCGGTACCGAAGAGGAAGAAGTCGTAGTACTCGACGGCGCTGCCCATGAAGCTGGCCAGGGCTGCGCGTTTCGGCGTTCGTTCCGGAGTGGACTCCGGTTGGGGTACGGCGGTTGAGGTCATGCGGGGACTCCTTTGTCTGATTCTGCTCGGCGGTCGAGGTCAGCGGGCGCGGTTTTCGACCGTCTGGCGGAAATGGCGGGACATGCGATCGGCGTCGGGAGAGATCCCGGTGATCAGGGCGAAGGCGTCGACGGCCTGATGGACGGCCATGCGCCCGCCGTCGAGGGTGCGGCAGCCGGCCGCATGCGCGGCTTGCAGCATTTCGGTGTCCAGGGGGCGGTACACGATGTCCGCCACCCAGAGGTCGGGGTGCAGCAGCGCCGGGTCGAATGCGACACCGGGATGCTCGGCCATGCCGGTCGGCGTGGCGTGGACGACACCGTCGCTGTCGGGCAGGAGGACCGAGAGCTTGTCGAACGACGACGCGTCGACCTGGGCCGCGGGGTGGCGCTGCGTGAGTTCCCGTGCGAGCGACGAGGCGCGATCGACGTCGAGGTCGACGACGGTCAGGTGTCGGCAGCCCAGTCGCAGCAGCGCATCGGCGACCGCGGTGCCCGCACCGCCGGCCCCGATGAGCACGACGGTGTCCAGATCGGCGTCCGGCAACCCCTCGGTGAACCCGTGCGCGAATCCGGTGGTGTCGGTGTTGTGTCCGACGGTGCCGTCATCGGTGAACAGCACGGTGTTCACGGCGCCCAGCTGCTGCGCGACGGGATCGATCCGGTCGAGGTGGCGCAGCACGATCTGCTTGCACGGGTGGGTCACGTTGACCGCGTCGAACCCGAGTGCCCGGGCCCAGCCCAGAACCTCACCGATGCGATCGGGTGCGATGTCGAGCGCGGCGAGGTCGATGGGCCGGTAGACGTAGTCGAGCCCCTGGGCGCGGCCCTCGGCCATGTGCATCGCCGGGGTCAGGGAAGGCCCGACGCCGGTGCCGATGAGGCCGACGAGGTGGCTGGATGTGCGGGTGGTCATACTCGGTCTCCGTAATGTACGAACTAGTACGTTCGTAAAAGTAGAGCACTGTGGTCCGCATCGCGTCAAGGGGAAATGTGTGATCGGGCTCTCCGCGGCCGGGGTCTCCGAGGGTGCATACCCGCGAAGGGAAGACCGTGCTGCGGTGCCGCGACCTGGCGCTGAGACCTGGCGGCTAGCTGGTGCTACGGGCGGTTGGTGAGCCAGCCGACGACGACGTCGCCGATCATGTGCCGCAGGTGTGCACGCTGCGATGTGTCGGCCAGGTCGACGTCGAAGAGGTAGCCGAACGTGTACTTGTTGGCGACCTGGAACACGCAGTACGAACTGATCACCAGGTGGACGTCGAGCGCGCTGACGTCATCGCGGAATACGCCGGCCTCGCGCCCGTCGCGCAAGATCTCGTCGAGCAGCGAGGTCGCGGGTGCGGACAGCTGCGGGAGGTCGGCGAGTCGCCGGATGAACTCGCCGCGGTGGATGTTCTCGATCGACACGAGCCGGATGAACTCGTCGTGGGCGATGTGGTGATCGAAGGTCACCTCGGCCAGCCGCCGCACGGCCTCGACCGGATTCTTGTGATTGACCTGCAGTTTTTGCTCTGCGTCGCGGATACCGCGATAGGCCTTCTCCAGCACGGCGAGGTAGAGCTGTTCCTTGCCGCCGAAGTAGTAATAGATCATCCGCTTCGTCGTCCGGGTGCGCTCGGCGATCACATCGACACGGGCGCCCGAGTAGCCCGACTCGGCGAACACCTCAGTCGCCACGGCCAGCAACTCACTGCGCGTGCGCTCGGCGTCGCGCTGGAGTTCGGATTTCGGCTTGGCGGCCACGTCGGCTGACTCTACTGGCAAATCCGACATCGGTTCAGGCGGATCCCGGGTCCGACTCACGAATCGGTACATTGCGGGCGGGTCATTCCGGGTAATGGACGCCGTCATGACCGGCACAATGGCGCCATGATCCGGATGGCCACGATCGGCACGAGTTCCATCACCCGCACCTTCCTGGACGCGGCATCGGCAGTGGACGACGTCGACGTCACCACCGTGTACTCGCGCGACGCGGACCGGGCCGCGGCGTTCGCCTCCGAGACGGCGATCGCCGGATCCAGCGATGATCTCGACGGTCTGCTCGCCTCGTCGACGATCGACGCGGTCTACGTCGCCTCGCCCAACGGCATCCACGCCGAGCAGGCGATGCGGGCGGTGCGCGCGGGCAAGCATGTGCTGCTGGAGAAACCGGCGGTGCCGACCACGGCGGAGTTCACCGCGCTCGTCGACCACGCCCGCGACCACGGCGTCGTCGTGCTCGAGGGCATGCGCAACGTCCACGACCCGGCGCTGCACGCGATCAAGGATCTGATCGGGTCGCTCGGGCCGGTGCGACGTGCCTCCTTCTCCTATTGTCAGCGGTCCGCGCGCTACGACAAGGTGCTCGCCGGGGAGCGGGTCAACATCTTCGATCCGGCGCTTGCCGGCGGTGCGTTGATGGACCTCGGTGTGTACACGATCGCAGCCATGGTCGAGTTCTTCGGCAAACCGCGGCTGGTTGCCGGGGCATCGGTGCCGATCGCCGGTGGGGCGGATGGTGCGGGTAGCGCGCTGGCGGTGTACGACGGGCTCGTCGTCGACCTCTCGTACTCCAAGATCTCCGCGTCACAGCGGCCGGACGAGATCCAGGGCGAACTCGGGACGCTGACGTTCGACCATGTGGCCCAACCGACCGTCGCCCAGATCCGGCTACACGACGGCACGGTCACCGACCACAGCTTCGACGGTCCGGCGAACAACATGGTCCACGAGATCCGCAAATTCGCCGCGATCGTCGGTGGCACAGCCGATCCCACGGCTGACCACGAGCGGACGGCCGGCGTGCTCGACGTGGTCGAGATGATCGGTCAGGCGCAGGTGGGCTGAGCCGCTCAGCCCGGCGCCTGCCGTTCGGTGAGCCGCTCCTCCTGACTGGCCGCCCAGGACGCCAACAGCTTCAGTCCATCGGCGGTGGGGGTGCCCGCCGCGGCGGTGTAGATGTTGAGGTTCAGCCCCGGCTCCGACGGCAACTCCATCCCCTCGAAGTCGAGGTCGAGCTGTCCGACCGCGGGATGGCGCAACCGTTTACGACCGCTGCGGTGAAACCGCACGTCCTGCGATGCCCACCGCTGCCGGAACAGTTCGCTGCGCGTCGAGAGCTCGCCGACCAGCGCGACGAGGGCCTTGTCGTTCGGGTTCTTGCCCGCCTCCAACCGGAGCATCGCGGCCGCGTCCTTCGCGATCTGGTCGTAGTCGACGAAGAACTCGCGCGCCTCCTCCGGATGCAGGTAGACGAACCGCGTCGTGTTCGCCGGTCTGCGCGGGTCGGCCAGCACAGGGGAGTACAGCGCCCGCGCCAGGTCGTTCATCGCGATGATGTCGTGGCGCCCGTTCCGCACCCACGCCGGAGCCCCGCTGATGGCGTCGAGGACCTGCTGAACCGCCGGGCGCACCGACACCGCTGTGCTCTTGGTGCGACGACGGCTGCCGGACTGGGATTGCCGCGCGAGCGCATAGAGGTGCTCGCGCTCGGCTTCGTCGAGGTGCAGGGCGTTGGCCAGGGCGTCGAGGACGCTGTCCGACGCCCCGCCGAGGTTGCCGCGTTCCATCCGGACGTAGTAGTCCACCGAGACGCCGGCGAGCATAGCCACCTCTTCACGCCGCAGTCCCTTGACCCGGCGGTTACCGCCGTAGACGGGCAGACCCGCCTGCTCGGGGGTGATACGCGCGCGCCGCGAGCTGAGGAACTCGCGGACCTGGGTGCGGACGTCGGTGGTGCTCATGATTCCCACGGTATGCCCGGTACGGGCGTTCGAGGAGGTACTGGCGTTACCCGGAACCTCGGGGTTCTCACGTCGTTCGCGTGGGCCGACGGCAGCGCCACCACCCGACGGTCAGCGCTGACCGGTACTGTCGTCGCATGCATTGCGTGGTCGTGGGTGGGGGATTGGCCGGGCTGGCCTCGGCGGTATGGCTGACCGAGGCCGGGCATCGGGTCACCGTGTTGGAGCGCCGCGGTTCGCTCGGCGGGCGGACCATCGCGATGCCCGTCGCCGCCGTCGACGATGTGCCCGACAACGGGCAGCACGTCTTCGCCAGCGGCTACGAGCACCTCATGCGTTACCTCGACAGCGTGGGCACGCGCGAACACGTCCGGTTTCCCGGTCACATGACCGTCCGCCTGCCCGGTGGCGGCACCCGCCGGTCGTCGTTTGCCGGTGTCGCCGGGTTGCGCGCCGCCATCGGTGATCTGCCCGGGGTCACCGGACTGGATCGGTTGCGGACCGCCCGCGCGCAGGCGACGTTGATCAGACAGGCGCTCCGGCAGCCGGATTGGCTCGACGACATCACCGCCGACGAATGGTTCCGTCGCATCGGGATGCCGCAGTCCGCGCGAGATGCGTTGTGGGACGGGATCGTGATCGGCCTGACCGGCGACAAACCGACCATCTCGTCGGCGAAGGTGCCGGCCGACCTGCTGGTGACCGGGATGCGCCGGGCCCGCGCGACGAAGACCCCGATCTCGATCGGCTACCCGAGTGTGGATCTCGACACCCTCTTCGTCGACGGGGCGCAGAAAGTGTTCGCCGACAACGGGGTCGACATCCGCCATCGGGCCGTCGTTGCGTCGGTCGACGTCGCCGACGGCGCCGTCACCGGGGTGACCCTGACCGACGGTGAGCGGGTCCCGGCCGATGCGGTGATCTGTGCGGTGCCGGTGTGGAGCGTGAAAGGGCTGCTCGACCAGGTGCCCGGACACGAGAAGATCTACGACGCCGTCGAGCAACTCACACCGGTCCCGATCGTCAGCGTCAACCTCTATCTCGACCGGTCGATCGACATGGCCGACTGGGGCGAGATCCTCCTCGGTGGCGAGGGGGTGCTGGAGCAGGTGTGGGACCGCCAGCGGATGCACGGCCGCGACCCGCAGCGCCATCACCTCTATTCGACCACCGTGTCCGCCGCCTACGAGCTCACCGGCAAGTCGAACGCCGAGATCACCGACATCCAGATGGACATGCTGCGCCGTTACTTCCCGGCCGCCCGCGACGCTGAGGTGGTACACAGCCACGTGGTGCGGATGCCGAAATCCACATTCGCCCAGCGGCCCGGGACAGCGGGTATCCGGCCAGATCAGCGGACATCGGTGCGCGGACTGGCGCTGGCGGGCGATTGGACGCGTACCGACTGGACCACCACCATGGAAGGCGCGTGCCAGAGCGCGGCGCGCGCGGTCGAGATCGTCCTGGAAGGTGCCCCTCGGGACTGACGGGCCGCCGAGCACGAGGTGGGGGAATCCATGAGATTCGGTTTCGCGATGCATGGCAGTCGCGGTGACGTCCAGCCGGGGGTCGCCGTGGCGAGCGCCCTGGCCGAACGCGGCCACGACGTGACCGTCGCCGCTCCGGAGGACATCGCCCACGCGGTGAGCCGCACCGGCCTGCCCACCAAGGTGCTGTGCCCGGACAACTCCGAACTGCTACGCAGCCCGCTGGTGAAGGAACGCCTCAAGAGCAAGAACCCGTCGGTGCGATTCAAGGCCCTCGCGGAGATCTCCGCGTTCGGGGCCGAGATGTCCGAGCAGGTCATGCGTGAACTCGCCGACGACGCCGACGTGCTGGTGACCGGCTTACTCGCCCAGGAACGCGCCGCCACGGTGGCCGAGTTCGCCGGCGCGACGTTTGTCCCGCTGCATTACTGCCCGATCCGGGCGAACACCTCGGTCGACATGTTCGGCGGAACCCCACGGTGGGCGCGGCGTGCGCTGTGGTTCATCGGCGATCAGGTCAACTGGCTGACCGTGCGCAAACGCGACAACGATCTCCGCCGACGTCTCGGACTGCCGCCGGCCCGTCGTCCGCTGCCCCGTCGGATCAGTGTCGCGGGCACTCCCGAGGTGCAGGCATACGATGCGGCGTTCTTTCCCGGTCTCGCCGCCGAGTGGCCGGCGCGGCGTCCGTTCGCCGGGGCGCTGATCCCCGACGAGCAGACGCGCAAGGCGTTCAACGGCGACCACGGCGCCGCGACCGACGACACCATCGCGTGGGCCGGCGCCGACGGCGCACCCGTGTACGTGGGGTTCGGCAGCATGCCGATCGAGCGTGAGCGCCTCGAGCACATCGTCGAGTCGCTGGTGGGGCTCGGATTACGGGTCATCGCGCACACCGACCACGATGTGCCCGGCGGCGACGCCGTACTGCGCGTCGCCGGAGCGCTCGACCACGAGGCGCTGTTGCCGCATTGCCGTGGTGCGGTCCACCACGGCGGCGCCGGCACCACATCCGCGGTCGCCCGCGCCGGTATCCCCGCTGTCATCGGCTGGCTCAGCGCCGATCAGCCGATGTGGACGGCTGCCGTCCGAAATCTGGGTGTCGGCGGGGGCCGACGACTGAAGTCACTCGAGACGGACGATCTGCGGTTGCTGCTCGACGACCAGGTGATCGGTGCGGCGGCGGAGCTCGCCACGCGGCTGACCCCGCCCGACGTCGCGGTGGCGCAATGCTGCGACGCGCTGGAGGCGGCCGCGAACTGACCCGGCCCGCTCGCGGTCGACCGGTGTCGGATTCGACCGGATGCCGGCGACTTCCGCGATACGCTGGGGAAGCACCGACAAGCGCGCCAGCGCGATCGAGGCACACCTATGGCCGAGTACGATCCGCACACCACACAGCGCGATGTCGTTCCCGACATCGCCGGAGAACTCGTGAGTGCGGGATTCACCGATGCGGTGCTCATCGGTTCCGGAGGCTTCGGCGCGGTCTACCGCTGTAGCCAGCCCGACCTGGACCGCACGGTCGCGGTCAAGGTCCTCACCGATCATCTGGACGAAGAGAATCTCGAGAGATTCGTGCGCGAACAACGCGCCATGGGTCGGCTGTCGGGGCACCCGAACATCATCAACATCCTCGAAGTCGGCGCCACCCCGGGCGGATTCCCGTTCATCGTGATGCAGTTCCACCCGCACGACTCGCTCGACACCCGCATCCGCAAACACGGGCCGCTGGCCTGGCACGACGTCCTCCGCCTGGGTGTCAAGGTGTCCGGTGCGTTGGAGACGGCACACCGGTCCGGCACCCTGCACCGCGACGTCAAGCCCGGCAACATCCTGCTCACCGAATACGGCGAGCCACAACTCACCGACTTCGGGATCGCTCGGATCTCCGGCGGTTTCGAGACCGATGCCGACATGGTCACCGGGTCGCCGGCGTTCACCGCTCCCGAGTTGCTCTCGGGCACCGCGCCGTCGGTGGCGTCGGACGTCTACGGGCTGGGCGCAACGCTCTTCTGTGCGCTGACCGGTCACGCCGCGTTCGAACGTCGCAGCGGTGAACAGGTTGTCGCGCAGTTCCTCCGGATGGCTGCGCAGCCCGTTCCCGACCTTCGGGAGGCAGGCATACCGGCGTCGCTGTCGCGGGCCGTCGAGTGGGCGATGGCCCGGGAACCGGACGACCGTCCCGCGACGGTCGCCGATTTCGGTGAGGGCCTCCGCGATGTGCAGCGCGAACTCGGCCTGGCCGTCGACGAGATGGCCCTGCCACTCGCCACCACCGCCGATCCGATCGGCGGTGGTGGCGACCGTCGTATCCGTTCCGAGATCACCACCGCACCGCCGACACCGTCCACCAAGTTCCGTCCGCCGCTCCGTCCGCGGGCACAGGTGCCGCGAGATCGGTTGATGGAGAGGCTGCGAGCCGGTGAGCGCCGGCGTCTCGTGCTGATCCACGCACCGGCCGGCTACGGGAAGACCACCGTCGCCACCCAATGGGCCGAAGAACTGATCCGCGACGAGGTCACGGTGGCCTGGCTGACCGTCGACGACGACGACAACGATCTCGCCCGCTTCCTCGCGAACCTCGTGGAGGCGATCCGCCGTGCCTACCCCGTGGTGGTCGGTGATCTCGCCGACGTCGTCGAGGAGCACGGCGCGAAGGCCGAACAATACGTCCTGACCTCGCTGATCAACGAGATCCACGCCCGCCACGAACGCATCGCGATCATCGTCGACGACTGGCACCGGGTGACCGACCCGGCAGCGATCGGCGCCATGGACTTCCTGCTTGAACGCGGATGTCATCACCTGCAGGTGATCATCACCAGCCGGTCCCGCTCCGGACTGCCCATCAGCCGGATGAGCGTGCGTGACGAACTGGTCGAGATCGACATCGCCGGACTGTGTTTCGACGCCGACGAGGCCCGGTCGTTCCTGCTCGACGTGGCCGGACTCGACCTCGGGCGTGACGAGATCACCGAACTGTGGAACTCCACCGACGGGTGGGTCGCGGCACTGCAGTTGGTGTGCCTGTCGCTGCGCGGCGCGGAGTCGCCTGCCGAACTCATCAGCCACATCTCCGGACGCCACCACGCGATCGGCGATTTTCTCGCCGAGAACGTGCTGTCCACCCTCGAACCCGAGATCCTGCACTTCCTGCTGACCGTGTCGCCACCGGAACGGATTTGTGCGGGTCTGGCGACCGTGCTCAGTGGTGAAGTCCGCGGTCAGGCACTTCTCGAGGACATCGAGGCACGAGATCTGTTCCTACGCAGGGTCGATCACGACGGTGAATGGTTCCGATTCCACCCGCTGTTCCTCGAGTTCCTCCGACGCCGCCTCGAACGTGACCAACCCGATTCAGTGATCGACCTGCACCGCAGGGCTTCTCGATGGTTCGCCGGGCACGGCATGGTCGCCGAGGCGGTGGGGCACGCTCTCGCCGCCGGTGACACCGATCGGGCCGTCGAGCTCGTCGAGGAAGACGGCCGCAGCCTGATCGAGCACGCCCACATGGCCACCTTGCTCGGCTTGGTGGACAAGCTGCCGCCGGCCGCCGTGGTCACGAGTCCGCGCGTGCAGTTGCTGTTGGCCTGGGCCAACGTACTGCTGCATCGCACCGAGATCGCCGAGGCCGCCCTGCGGCGTGCCGAGGCCGCGATCGCCGCGAAGGCGCCACCCGACGCCGAGGATATCCAGGTGGAGGCGAACGTGGCCGCGGCGTGCATACACGCCACCGCGGATCGGCTCGAAGTACTCGACGAGCTGATTTCCGAGGCGATCTCCCGCCCGGCAACGCTGCCACCGTTCGTCGCGTCGGTGGCGGCGAACATCGAGACGATCCATGCGACGACACGGTTCGACTTCGACGCGGCACATCGATGGCAGGAATGGGCACGCCCGTACCACCAGCAGAACACCGGGCCGTACGCGGTCATGTACGGGTACGCCCTGGACGGCATCGCCTATTTCGAGCAGCTCGATCTCGACCGCGCCGAGGACTGCTTCCGCAATGCCGTGAAGGTGTCGATGGTCACCGGGTCGGCCGCCAAGTCGCAGGCCGCCCGGCTGGCATGTGCGGTCCTGGCCGATGTGCTCTACGAGCGGGGGCGAACCGACGAGTCGAAGAAACTGCTCGACGAGAGCTTCAAGCTCGGCGCCGAGGAGGGCGTCATCGACATGATCAAGGCGCGCTTCATCATCGGGGCGCGACTGGCCGTGAACGACGGCGATCGTGACGGTGCCGCAGCGCTTCTCGACGAGGCCGCCGACATCGCGTACCGTCTGGACGCGCCTCGGTTGCGGGCGTTCGTGGAAGCCGAACAGGTGCTGCAGCGGCTGCCCGCACGGCTACCTGTTGTCGCGCGGGTCGACTACGCCACCAGGACATTCCCCGCGTTCGGCGGCGACGCGATCGTGGCGCAACTCGATGCGGCGACGGCGATCCGGCTCCTGCTCATCGAGGCCGACGACCTGGCAGACACCGACAACGAACGGGCCGCCGCGAATCGTGCCATCGCGTGCCGGTGGATTCAGGAGTGGGTGGACCACCTGTCGGGCACCGGACGTGAGCGGGCGAAGCTGCGTGCTGAACGACTGCTGGCCGCATGCCTACGGGCCGTCGGCCGACGTCGCGACGCCAAGCAGGTTGCCGCTGATATTGTAATTCGTTGTGCAAAAACGGGAATGGCACGTTACCCGGCGGATGGTGGGCCTGGCTTCACTGATCTCGTGGACGAGATCCGATCGGACATTCGCTCCGGGCGCTGGGATATCGAGGGTCCTCGACCGCCGACGCACTTCCTCGACGCCGTCCTCGATGACGGTTCCTGACGATTCTTCCCGTTGACGGAAAGTGGGCGCACGCACGACGCTCGGTGCCTGCGTCGGATGTGGCTTCGAATCACTGGTGCTCGTCAGATGACACCGGGGCCGCCGGCGACTCGGCCTGCTCGTCGTGTACAGGTGCGGCGAGACTCGACAACAATCGAAGGGATTCTTCCGATTTCGAGCCGGGCTCCGGGGTGTAACCGATCATCACCAGGCCTGGTGCGCTGGCGAGTTCGAGTGCCTCGTACTGTAGCGTCAGTTCGCCGACGTCGGTATTGATGAAACGCTTGGTGCCGCGCCGATGTGCGGCGACGTGTTGCGCCGCCCACCGACACCGGAATTCATCGCTTCGCGTTGCCAGTTCACCGACCAATCCGGTCACCGCGGCCGAATGAGGTGACCGCGCGCCCTCGACACGCAGCAGTGCGACAGCGTCGTCGGCAGAGCGGCGCCAATCCGGAAAAACCTTGTCGGCCTGCGGATCAAGAAAGGTGAAGCGCGCGATGTTCGGGACCACTGAACCGCTCCGAGCGAACAGGGGCTCGTACACAGCGCGACCGAGCGCGTTGGTGCCGATGATGTCGAGGCGGCCGTTGATGACGATTGCCGGCGCGGTGACCATTGCATCCATCAACGCCTGCACTCCTCCGGGAACTTTCGCGCCGGACCGTGACGTGGACTTCTTTGCACTTCGCCTGGCGGTGGCCGCACGAACCAGATCGAACAGGTGGGCGACCTCCTCATCGTTGAGTCGCAGCGTGGACACGATCGCCCCGAGCACCTCGTCGGACACACCCTCGACGTGACCTCGTTCGATCTGCGTGTAGTACTCCGTACTCACCCCGGCGAGCAAGGCGACTTCCTCACGTCGAAGGCCCGGGACGCGGCGGCGCCCACCCGACGGCAGCCCGACCTGGTCGGGCGTGATCTCGGCACGACGGGCCATCAAGAAGTCTCTGATGTCCTTGGTGATCTCCATGACGCCAGCGTAAGTACCGGAGGCGTGCGTGGGGAGGGTCTGCTGGTAACCCCATCCGGGTCAGAGCACTCCGCTGCACGCGCTCCTCACGGTCGGGCGGACGGTGCCGGGGTGAGCGGAAGCAACAACTCGGCGACCACGTCGTCGCTGAGATCGAGCTCGAGGACATGCTTGATCAGGGATTCTTCGACGTCGGACGTCAGGGGGAGGACCGAGAAGGGCACACACATGCGGAACTTGTCGACGAAGTCCTGTTCGGTGAACGGGTTGTCCGGGTGCCCTTTGACATAGACGTGTTCGGTGCTGATCCGCCGACCGTCCTGCAACGTGGTGTGGATGCGAGAACCCCAATCCGGCACCGCCGGAACCTCTTCGGCGGTGATGCGGCTCATCAGGTCACGGACCACGGATCGTGACCGAACCTCGTCGTCGTAGGAGTCGACGAACACCTTCCGATCGACCGCCGCGGTCGCCACCGCGTACGGAAGGCTGAACTGGCATTCCGGAATCGTCTGCGGGTCCCACTTCTTCGCGACGGGTTCGCACACAGCCCGCCACCCCGACGTCGACACCTCGATGTGAATGTCGGCGATGTCGCCAACCGTGAAGTCGTGGTCGCGCATCTGCCCGATGATCCCGTCGATCGACGAGTGGGAGAAATAGCAGGCGCTGTAGCCCTTCGCGGTGATTCGGGTCATCTCCCAGCGCACACCGAGGTCGCCGGTCAGCGCGCCGGGATCGGTGTCCCAGTGCGCTGTCCGCAGGAAGCCGTTGATTCCCAACAGGACCGACTCGCGCGGCCCGGTGATCCCTTTCTGCGCCAACAGACACGCGGTGACCGCTGCCTGGCACACCAGGCCGTGATGAACGCGAACCATCAGCGTCGCCGGCGCATAGATGCCCATGGTGTGGGGTTGGGTCATCGTCCGAGCGATGCCCTGCGCGTTCTCGAGCTGATCCTGAGTCAGCCCGATGAGCCGACCGACGGCGGCGACCGCACCGAATACATAGTGGCCACCGCAGTCATTCGCCTTCACTGCCGAGCTGATGACCTTGTATGCCGACCCGATACGGATCAGCACTTCCTGTCCCACCACGAGTGCGGCCAGGAACTCCCGGCCGGTCACCCGGCCTCGCAAGCCGGTGGCGGCCAGGAGCGCGGCGACGATGTATTCGCTGATGTGGCCGGCCTCCTCATGGAGGTCGCCGCAGTCCATCGCCCGCGGCATCGGGCCGATCGCGAGTGCTGCTTCGGCGGCGGGGACCCGTCCGCCGTAGAACGGCAGTACAGACTGCTCGGCTCCGCCCTTCTCCTTGACGAGTTCGACGATTTCGGGGATCCCGTCCATCCCGGAGCCGCCGATCATCACCGCCATGGCATCGAGCAGACTGTGCTTCGCGTGGGTGATGACCCCATCCGGCAGGTCGTCGAATGAGGTCTCCAATGCCATCCGGCACAGTGCGACCATCGGGTCTTGGGTGTTCTGATCTGTGAATGGAGTCATGGGATCGATGCGCCTTCGAGGTGTCGTCGGGTACGGATCGCCATGCCTGTCTCACGGGTGCTCCGCGCTGCGGCGACAGCGGCGTCGACATGATCGATACGGGCCTTGGCGGCTGTGGCCGTGATCTCTTCGGTCGCGGGGTTCACTACATCGAAGTGGTCTTCGGTGTCGACCCATTCGCCGGCGATGAACATGCGATAGTGCGGAGTGCCGTTGCGGTTCACGGCGGGTGACAAGTGGGTCAACGAGATGTCCTTTGCGAGATCGCGGTGAAACGTCGCCCTGGGTGGCGGCCATCGTCATCGATGACGACTGCGCGTCTCAGGCTGTGACATCCCGAGAGCCGTGGATAGTGGGTTTCTCGTTCAGCGAGAAGCGATCTGTGGTTCAGCTCTCACTCGGAACACGGCGCGAGCGGTCAGCGGACCTCGGTCGCGCGGCGGAGTTGCTGCTTGAGTAGCGCGATCTCCGGACTGTTCGTCGGTGACGCGGATGCGCCGCCGACAACGGCCCGCGCTATGCCGCGCGCGGTGGTGTGCATCGCCGGAAGCAGATCGGACGGAACGCCCACATCGAAGGGTTTCGTGACCGAGAGTGCGGCGAGCGCATCACCGTCGGCACCGAGTACAGGGACCGCGATCCCCGTGGCATCGGGGTATATCCACCGCGGGATGGTGGCGTGGCCGACGCGTCGAGCGTCCTCGACAAAACGGCGGAGTTCGGTGCGGTCGACGACTGTGTGCGCGGTGAAACGGGTGATTCTCGCGGTCTCGAGAATGTCGTCGCGGACATCAGGCGGAGCAAAAGCCACCAGGATGATCCCGGGTGATGACACGAGGGCGGGAAGTCGGACACCCGGCTGGGTTACATTGGTGGCCTGGGGATTATGCGGTGAGAGTGTCTCGACGTTCACGACATCGTTACGGTCGAGGACCGATAGGAGGGTGGGTGCCTTCACGACGGCCAGCAGATCCTCCATGAAAGGCAGAGCGATCTCACGCAGCGTGAGCACCGGGGTCGATCGTGCGGCGATCTCCCACAGGCGCATGCCGATTCGGAGCGTCAGGGCGTCGTTGCGTTCGAGCAACCCGGTACGTACCAGGTCGTTGACGATACGATGCGCCGACGGCATCGGAATCCCGGTGCGGCGGCTCACCGCGGACGCCGTCAGGGGAGCGCCGGCGGTTTTGAACGCCTCGAGCACGTCGACGACACGGTCGATCATCGTTTCGCTGCGTGTCGGCATCACTGATCACCCATCTTCGAGTTCGGCCCTTTTCACACGATAGTGCATTATGTATTATTTGTGCCATGACTGCTTCGAGCGAGGCGACGGATGTGGAATTGGCAGCTCGCGGACCCGCGAACATGCTGGCCAGGCTGCTCGACGACCGCTGGAGTTGTCGTGCGTTCGATGGTCGACAGGTCCCACGCGAGGCGATCGAACGTCTGGTGGCGACCGCCCAACGCTCAGCGTCGTGGTGCAACACGCAACCGTGGCAGGTGATCGTGACCTCCGGTGCGGCCACCGAGCGCTTCCGGGAGGCGCTCGCCGCGCACGTCGCGGCGCATCCCGACGCGACGACGTTCGACTTCGATCCGCCCGCCGAGTATCGCGGTGTGTACCGGGAGCGGCGGCGCGAGAGTGGGTGGCAACTCTACGAGGCGGTCGGTGTCGAACGCGGCGATCGGGAGGCGTCGGCACGGCAGGCGCTTCAGAACTTTCGCTTCTTCGGTGCCCCTCACGTCGCGATCATCACGACCGATGCGCTCCAGGGGACATACGGCGCAGTCGACGCGGGGCTCTACGTCGGGACCTTTCTGCTCGTGGCGCACAGCCTGGGAATCGCCACCATCCCGCAGGCGGCGCTCGCCGGACGGTCCGACTTCATCCGCGAGCACTTCGGCATTCCCGATGACCGGAAGATCCTCGTCGGCATCTCGTTCGGCTACGCCGACCTCGATCACCCAGCCAACAGTTACCGGACCAGCCGTGCGTCGGTGTCGGAGACCGTGACGTGGTTCGACGAGTGAGGTACGAGGTATCGGGGTACTGACAGCCTCTCCCTGTGCCGCCGACCGAAGATTAGCGTGGTCGACGTCGGGATCCGATGAGGTGAGGAGCACTCCATGGTGTGGAGTCCGGAACAGCTCGACCAGCTCAGTGGTGCGGAGGAACTGCACATCAGTAGCCATCGGCGCGACGGTTCGCTACGGCGGTGGACGCCGATCTGGGTGGTGCGCGTCGACGATGACCTCTACGTACGATCTGCGTACGGCGACCAGGGTGCGTGGTACCGGTACGCGATGGCCGGCACCGCGCGCGTTCGATCCGGCGATCTCGAGATGGATGCGACACTCGAACGGGTCGCGGATGACTCGACCAACGCCCGAGTGGCAGAAGCCTACCGGGCGAAGTATCACGACCAGCCGGGCGCGCTCGGGCCGATGTTGGCTGACACCGCGGCCCACACCACTGCCCGGTTGACGCCAACCAAATAGTCGCTGAAAGCGTTGTCCGGCAACTTATCCGAGAGTCGTGACGGCCCGCGCATGCTTCCCTGCGTGCGCGGGCTGTCGCGTATTCGCGAGCTCTTGCTGAGTTCTTCGAAGCGTTGACAGCGCATAATATATTAAGTAATGTGAGCTAGGTCATCCTGGCGACTGGTGGTGGTGTGGAACGCGCACCCGGGGGTCGTCGCCTCGATCCACAGGGAACAAGGAGTCACAAATGAGTGGAGCGCATCTAGAAGCTCAGTCGCGGATCGTCGTGTCCGGCCTCGATGCCGACGGCAAGTCGACCATCCTTGCCGACGGCGACAGTGCAGTACGCACTGCGCAACCCGGCTTCACCGTCAACGAACTCTGGCAGGTGGACAGCCTCCCCGCCAAGGTGAACTCCGAGTCCACGGTAGGCGCGGATCCGGTGCTCGATCCGCCCGCCGGCGGTCTCGTCGTGCGGATCGCGGTCTTTCCGCCCGACGCCGAGTTCGACGCCGACGCATACGCCGCGTCGCTGGACGCCTTCCACGGCTCGGACTCGCACGGCGGGGCCGGAGACGAAGCGGCCGCGGTGTGGCACGAGACCGACACCGTCGACGTTGTCACGATCATCGACGGTGAACTCTATGCCGTCACCGAGACAGCCGAGACCCTGCTGAAGCCGGGGGACACCTTCGTCACCCGTGGCGTCAAGCACATCTGGAGCAACCGCACCGACAAGCCGGTCACCTTGGTCGCGACCATGATGAGCGGCACGCGGTAAGGCTCCGGGAAGAATCGGATCGCAGAACAGGAGCGAAAGATGCGTGGAGTGGTGTTCAAGGGCGACCGCGAACTCGAGGTGGCCGATTTCCCCGATCCGACGCCCGGGCCGGATGACGTCGTCATCGAGATCAAGGCATCCGGACTGTGTGGCAGTGATCTCAAGTTCTACCGGGATCCCCCCGGTGCCGCACTGAAAGCATTGGGATTCAAGGACTTTGCATCCCGCGGTATGGACGAGGCCCCGGCGATCATCGCCGGACACGAGCCCTGCGGCGTCGTCGCGGAACTCGGCGCGAACGTCGACCCAGAGAGTTTCTCGGTGGGCGACCGGGTGATGGTCTTCCACTACGACGGGTGCGGGTACTGCGACTCCTGTCGGACCGGGTGGACCCAGATGTGCGCACAGGGCGCAACCATCTACGGGGCGACCGCGCACGGCGGACACGCAACCTACATGGTGGTGCCGGCGGCCACCCTCGTCCACATGCCCGAGTCGATCAGCTTCTCCGCCGGTGCAGCCATCGCGTGCGGGACCGGGACCGCCTTCGGAGCCCTCAAACGGGCTGACGTCACCGCCCGGGACACGGTCGCCGTGTTCGGCCTCGGCCCGATCGGCCAGTCGGCGGTGCAGTTCGCCGCCGCCATGGGGGCGCAGGTGATCGCGGTGGACATCGCCGAGGACCGCGTCGCGCGCGGTCCGGAGTTCGGCGCGCACCATGTGATCAACTCGGGCACAGACGATCCGGTGGAAGCCATCCGGGAGATCACCGGAGGCCGTGGCGCCACCGTGGCGATCGAGAGCTCCGGTGCGCCGGCGGCGCGCGTGGCGGCGACTCGGGCTCTGGGGGTCTGGGGGCGGGTCGCGCTGGTCGGCCTCGGCGGCGACCTCACCCTGGACGTCTCGCCGGACATCGTCATCAAGCAGATCTCGATACTCGGGTCGTACACGTTCTCGAATGTCGGCATGGGTGAGTGCGCACGATTCGTCGCCGACCACCACGTCGATGTCGATGCGCTGTTCACCGATCGCTGGAACATCGAGGACGCGGAGCAGGCCTACAAGGAGTTCGACAAGCAGACCCGCGGCAAAGCAGTCATCGAGTTCTGACGATCCGCCCGGTGGTCGGCGAAGCCGGAATACTCTGCAAATCAGGAGCGTGTGCCATGGTGTGGCAAGGAAACTACGACAAGCTGTTCATCGGCGGTAAGTGGGTCGACCCCGACTCACACGCCACCTTCGAGGTGATCTCACCCTCCACAGAGGAGGAGATCGCCCGGGTGCCCAAGGGCACGACCGCCGATGTCGATCGCGCCGTCGCGGCAGCACGCGACGCGTTCGATCGGGGTCCGTGGCCCCGCACCACGCTCGAGGAGCGGATCGCGTTGCTGCGCACGCTCAGCGAGAAACTGACGGCACATCAGGAGTCGATCGCCTCGCTGGTGACAGCAGAGATGGGCTGCCCGATCACGCTGTCCACCAAGATGCAGGCGATCGGCCCGCGAATGCTGCTGGACAGCTTCCTCGACATCGCACCGCAGTACCAGTGGAGCAGCATCCGGCAGTCGGTCACCGGCAACGGTCTGGTGACCCGCGAACCGGTCGGTGTGGTGGCCGCCATCGTCCCGTGGAACGCGCCGTTGTTGATCACCATGATCAAGCTCGCGCCCGCCCTGCTCGCCGGATGCACGATGGTCCTCAAGCCGACTCCGGAGACTCCGCTCGACAACTACCTGCTGGCCGAACTCCTTCAGGAGAGCGGACTTCCCGACGGCGTCGTGAACGTGGTGCCGGCCGACCGCGACGTCAGCGAGTACCTGGTGCGGCATCCGGGAGTGGACAAGGTGTCGTTCACCGGGTCCACGGCCGCAGGGCGACGAATCGGTGCCCTCTGCGGAGACGATCTGCGACGCGTCACCCTCGAACTCGGCGGCAAGTCCGCGGCCGTACTCCTCGACGACGCCGACATGGATGTCGCGATCCCGTCGATTCGTGCCCTCTCCCTTCGGAACACCGGGCAGGTGTGCAGTAACAAGACCCGTATCGTCGTGGCACAGTCGCGACGTGACGAACTGCTCGAACGCCTCGTCGACATGGTCGAGTCGATGCCGGTCGGCGACCCGTTCGATGCGACGACCGAGATCGGACCGGTGGCCAACTCTCGGCAACGAGAGCGCGTCGAGGGCTACGTACGAGATGCCAAGGACGCCGGATTGAGGCTGCTGATCGGCGGGGGACGTCCGGCGGGCCTGGATCGCGGATACTACGTGGAGCCAACGATCTTCGCCGACGTTGACCCCGACGCCAGGATTGCGCAGGAAGAGGTGTTCGGCCCGGTACTCACCGTGCACACCTTCCGCGACGAAGCCGAGGCCGTCGACATCGCCAACAACTCCCAGTACGGGCTCAACGGATCGGTGTTCGCCGCAGATCCCGAGCACGCACTCTCGGTGGCTCGCCACATCCGCACCGGTACCGTCGAATTGAACGGAAGCGGAGTCGGATTCGGTTCGCCGATCGGTGGTTTCAAGAACAGCGGCATCGGCCGCGAAGCCGGACTCGAGGGCTTCGACGCCTACGTCGAGATCAAGTCCTACGGACTGCCCGCCGAGCTGCTGACGAAGCTCGAGAACTGATGGAGTCACACGTGAGCAATTTTCCCACCGTCGAACAGGCTGTCGCGCAACTGGTTCTCGACATCGACTACGACACGTTGCCGGCGGACGGCCTGGCCGGAGCGAACCGACTCCTCCAGGACCAGTTGTCTCTACAGGTCGGCTGCGCCAGCCTGCCCTGGTGCCGATCGGTGCTCGACCTGACCCGCAGGGTGCACGTGCCCGGGACCGCGCGGATCGTGCTGACCGGCGAACAGACGAGCGCCGGTGACGCGGCCTTCGTCAACGCCACCTACGGGCACAGCTTCGAATACGACGACGCCCACAGCGCCAGCCTGAGCCATCCGGGTAGCGCCGTCATCGCCGCAGCCCTGGCCGTCGGCGAGGAGATGGGCGCGACGATGCGTCAGGTCATCGAAGGCGCGGTGGCCGGCTACGAGGTCTACACCCGGATCGGCACGCTGGCCGCACCGGATCTGTTGCAACGGGGATTCCACCCGCACGCGGTGCTGACACCGTTCGGCGCGGCCGCGGTGGTCGCCAAGATGCGCGGCTTCGACCTCGAGACAACGATGCATGCACTGTCGATCGCCTTCAGCCACAGCGCCGGAACCACCGAGTACACGTCCTCGGGCGGCTCGGTGAAACGTGTGCACTCCGGTATCGGGACACGCAACGGTATCCGCGCGGCGGAGATGGCCGAGGCCGGGATCACCGGACCGTTGTCCTTCCTCACCGGCGGAAAGGGCTTCTTCAGTACCTTCGTCGTCAACGAGGTCACCGACGACGACGCGCGACTATTCGCGCCCGAGCGGCCGTATGAGATCGCGGGGCCGCTGATCAAGCCGTATTGCTGTTGCGGTTACAACCACGCGTTCATCGACGGCGCACGGCAGTTCGCGGACCGCGTCGCCGACATCGAGCGAGTTGAACTCGGAATCCAGTCCGCCGGTGACGTGGTGGTGGGCAACCGCAACGTCAACGCGTGGGCCCCCCGGCAGATCGAGCATCTGCAGTACAGCCTGCCGTTTCAGTTCTCACTCGCGGTACTGGGCAGGGGCAATGGATACGAGACGCACAAGACGTATCTCGAGGGCGATCTGGACGTCAGCACGACCGGCGAGCTGGGCGCATTCGCCCAGCGTGTGAGCATTGCGGTGAAGCCCGAGCTCGGCACCGCATACCCGACGAAGATGGTCGCCGACATCACGGTCGTCTTCACCGACGGCAGTGCGGAGCATCTGTTCGTCGAGGACTCGATCGGATCGGCCGACAAACCGATGACACAGGCCGACCTGGACGCCAAGTTCCGCGACCTGACCGTGACGAATCTCGGGGCAGAGCGCAGCGACGAGCTCCTGCGGGTCATCAACAAGGCGGACCCGGCGATGCCGGTGGCCGAACTGGTGTCGCTGCTCGTCCGGTGACGATCAGAGATCATCTGATCAGCACAAACCCTTGCTCTGAGATTATGGATAATATATTGTTGTGGCACACGCCATAGCCGACCAGGAGTGGACAATGCAGCACAAACCCCTTGATGGGCTTCGCATCCTCGAGATCGGGGGCTATATCGCCCTCCCCTTCGGGACCTCGCTGTTGTGCTCCCTGGGTGCCGAGGTGGTCAAGGTCGAACGCCCCGAGGTCGGCGAGGACTTCCGCCGCCTGCAGAACGAACAGAGCCCGTACTTCCGGCAGTACAACGCCGGCAAGCGCAGCCTCGCCGTCGACCTCAAGACGCCCGAAGGTGTCGCCCTTGTCAAGGCATTGATCCCCCGTTTCGACGTCGTGCTGGAGAACCTGCGGCCCGGCAAGGCCGACGCTCTCGGCCTCGGACTGGAAGACTGCCGAGCGCTGCGACCAGACGTTGTCTACGGGTCGGTGACCGGATTCGGGGAGGGTGGCCCGCTGGCCAACCGCCCCGCCTACGACACCATCGGCCACGCATTCGGCGGCCTGTACTCGATCTTCGGCGACGCCGGGCACCCGCAGCTCGCCGGCGGCCTGTCCGCCGACCTGGTCACCGGACTTTCCACCGCCACAGGAGTGTTGGCGGCTCTCGTCGGGCGCCTGAAGACCGGCGAAAGCCAACACGTGCAGACATCGATCATGGAGGCCGTCAGCACGCTGACCACCGACTCGATCACTCAGGCCTTCGAACTCGGCAAGGACCCCGACCGACAGAGTCGTCACCCGCAGGCGCAGAACTTCTGCGTGGAGACCTCGACCGGAGAGTTCATGGCCGTACACCTGTCGTCGTCGCAGAAGTTCTGGCACGCGCTGTGCGCCGCGATGGAGCGGCCCGATCTCGCCGAGGACCCGCGCTTCGCCGTCTACCGTCCACGCGAGGCCCACTACTTCGAACTGGTCAAGGTCGTCGAGGCCGAGTTCGCCACCCGCTCGTACGCCGAGTGGGAGAAGCGTCTCACCGAGCAGGATGTGCCGTTTGCGCCGGTGCTCTCGGTGACCGGTTACCTCGAGAGCGATCAGGTGAAGTGGTTGCAGCTCGCCGACATTCAGCACGATGGGCTCGCGCTGATGCGGCCCCCATGGCGATTCGGCGGCGAACGTCCCGAGCGCAGCCCGGTTGCTCCGCGTGTCGGTGCCGATAGTCGCGACGTCGCCCGAGAGGTCTACTCCGACGAGACCATCGACGAACTGGCCGCGTCCGGAGTCCTCGACCTGGACGGTACCGACACCTGAAGTGCGACAACCAGATCAGACAGCCCTTTCCACCGTGAATAAGGAGGACTCGTGAACCCCTACCGTTCCATGCTTTTCGTTCCCGGCCACAAACCGAGTTGGGCAGACAAGGGAATCGCTTCGGGCGCCGATGCGGTCATCCTGGACCTGGAGGATTCGGTCCCGGTGTCCGATAAGGACGAGGCGCGCTCGACCGTCGTCGCCACCATCGATCGGCTCGCCGCCGATGCCGGTCACGCAGACGTCTGGGTGCGGCCGAACAGCAAGGGCAGCGGCATTCAGAGCCTGGACCTCGAGGGCGTGGTACGGCCGGGGTTGGCCGGCCTGTTTCTGCCGAAGGTGCTCGACGCCGAGGAGATCGTGCGGATCGACGCGGTCGTCTCGCACCTGGAAGAGGTCCGGGGCATCGACCACAACACGATCGGCCTCATCGTCAGCTACGAGACCGCCTTCTCGATGGCCCACTGCGAAGAGGTCGCTGCCGCCAGCCCCCGAGTGGCGAGCCTGCTCGGAGCCACCGGGCCCAGCGCCGACGTCGGCCGCGAGCTCGGCTTCGAGTTCACCCCTGGCGGACTCGAAACGCTATATCTGCGGAGCCGAATTGTCCTGGCCGCCCGCGCAGCCGGCTTGCACCATCCGGTGGCCGGTGTCTGGCAGGACATCAAAGATCTCGACGGCATGCGGCAGTTCTGCCTCGACAATCGGCAACTCGGCTACCGCGGGATGGTGTGCATCCACCCCTCGCATGTCGCGATCTCCAACGAGGTCTTCACCCCCGAACCCGAACTGGTCGACCGATACCGGCGGATGATCGAGGCCTTCCGCGAGGCCGAGGCCGCCGGCAGCGCGGCAGTGGATTTCGAGGGGCAGCACATCGACATCGCGCACGTGAAGACCGCCGAAGGTGTTATCGCGCTGGCAGATGCGGTATCAGCAACCGCCTGAGGCAAGCCCGCCGCTGGTCGGGTAGCCGCAACCTCGCCGCTGGTCGGGTAGCCGCAACTCCGCCGCCGGTCGAGCAGCCCAACCCCGGCGCTGGTCGAGTAGCCGCGAACGAAGTGAGCGGCGTATCGAGACCCAGTACCACAGACAACGCACAATATTTAAAACGGAAGGAAATGGGACCATGCCAGGCCTGTATTTCGAAGAATTCGAACCCGGTCAGATCATCGATCACGAGGTGCGCCGTACCGTCACCGAGACCGACAACGTGCTCTTCTCGACGATGACCCTCAACATGGCTCCGCTGCATCTGGACGCCGAGTACAGCAAGGACTCGATCCATGGACAGCGACTGATGAACAGCCTGTTCGTGCACGGTTTGGTGTGCGGCATCTCCATGCACGAGACCACATATGGCACCACACTGGGCAACTTGGGGTTCCAAGAAACCAAGTTCCCCAAGCCGGTCTTTCACGGGGACACCATCCGGGTCCGCACCGAAATCGTGGCGGTCCGCGAGTCCAAGAGCCGCGACGACTCCGGCATCGTCACCTTCCGTCATCAGGGGATCAACCAACGCGACGAGATCGTGTGTGACACCACTCGGGTCGGACTGATGATCAAGAAGTCGTCGCTCGCCGAGTCTCAGCCTGCCTGACCAGACACATCGAGCATCGAGTGGAGTGAACCGACATGACCGACCGAACACAGGTCGTCGCCGACGCCGCCTGGCAACCCGGCGAGGCGGTGAAGGAGCGAAGTCGTCTCCTTGCGGCCCTACGCGCGTGGGGATTCAGTGACGACCGTGCAGGATTCCAGGCGCTCAATCGCAAGGCGATCGCCGACCCGGAATGGTTCTGGCGTGCAGTCACTGCCGATCTCGGCGTCGAGTTCAGCACTGCGTTCGAGACCGCACGTGACGAGTCGGACGGAAAGCCGTTCCCCCGGTGGTTCACCGGCGGACGGATCAACGTCGCCGACCTCTGCGCCCGCCGCCATGCGCAGGGAGACCTGTCCGACAAGACCGCGGTCATCTACGAGGGAGACGGCGGTCAGCGACGGACGTTGACCTTCGCCGAACTCGACAATGAAGTCGAGCGGTTCGCCGCCAACCTGACCGGTCTCGGCGTGCGCCGCGGGGACCGCGTCGCCCTGTTCATGCCGGTGGTGCCCGAGGCAGCGGTGGCATTCCTGGCCATCGCGAAGCTGGGTGCCGTTGCCGTGCCGACCTTCAGCGGCTACGCCGCCGACGCGTTGGCCACCCGGCTGCAGGACTCCGAGGCGGTCGCGTTGATCACCGCCGATGGCACCACACGTCGAGGCAAAACCATCGACATGAAGTCCACGGCCGATGCGGCTGTCGACGCATCACCGTCGGTGAGATCGGTCGTGGTGATCCGGCATCTCGGCACCGATGTGGGCATGCAGGACGGGCGCGACGTCTACTACGACGAACTCCCGTCCGACCCGGCCCCTGTGCCCACCGCTTCCATGGATGCCAACGACCCGCTCTGCATCGTGTACACATCCGGCACCACCGGCCGGCCGAAGGGGATCGTGCACTCCCACGGTGGATTCGCCGTCAAGACCGCGGTCGATTTCGCCTACGGCTTCGACGTACACGCCGATGATGTGGTCTGCTGGATCACCGACCTCGGCTGGTTGGTCGGCCCGATGCTGATGACGGGGCCATTGCAACTCGGGGCGACGATCGTGATGATCGAAGGCCTGCCCATCCATCCGACCCCGAGTCGTATGTGGGACATCGTCAACCGCAACGGAGTGACGGTCCAGGGCATCGCTCCCACGGCGGCCCGCGCCCTGCGTGCCGCCGGTGTCGATGCGATCGTCGACGTTCCGACGCTGCGCTCGTTCGTGTCGACCGGCGAGGCCTGGGACGATCCCACCTGGTGGTGGTTGTTCGACGAGTTCGGTGGCCGACGACGCCCGATCATCAACTACAGCGGCGGAACCGAGGTCGGCGGCGGCATTCTGGTCGGCTATCCGTGCTTTCCCGCCGCCGCCGCGGCGTTCAGCGGGCCGCTGCCCGGCGTCGACGTGACCGTCCTGGACGACAACGGTGACGACGTGGCGGGCGAGATCGGTGAACTGGCCGTACGCAACACCTTCCCTGGAATGACGCATTCGTTCTGGAACGACCGGGACCGCTATGTCGCCACCTACTGGCAGCGCTTCGACGATGTGTGGGTTCATGGCGACCTCGTCAGCGTCGATGCCGAGGGGATGTGGCGGATTCATGGGCGTTCCGACGACACCCTGAAGCTGTCGGGGCGGCGGGTCGGTCCGGCCGAGATCGAGGCCGCGGTCCTGCGGGACCCCCGCGTCGCGGAGGTTGCCGTGATCGGCGTACCCGATGAGATGCGTGGCCAGCGTGCCGTTGCGTTCGTGGTGCTCCGCGATGCCGCAGAAAGCCATGACGACCTCCAGGAAACGGCGCTCGCCAACGCCGGCAAGTCATTCGCGCCGACGGTGATCGCCGTGGCGACCCTGCCGAAGACCAAGAACGGCAAGTTGATGCGCCGCATGATCCGTTCCCGTTATCTCGGCGAGCCGGCCGGGGATCTGTCCTCGCTCGACCCGGCGACCCCGCTCGACGACATCCCGACCCGAACCAACTGAGGAGATCGACATGACAACCACCGACCAGTCCACCGAGGCACCCGATCTGGACCTGATCCGCAACACAACGCGGGAACTCGCACGGAAGTTCGACCACGATTACTGGCTCGACTGCGACAACAACCACAAGTATCCGTGGGAGTTTGTCAAGGCCTTTGCCGAGGGGGGCTGGTTGGGCGCGATGATCCCCGAGGAGTACGGCGGCATCGGCCTGGGACTGCGGGAAGCCGCGGTCATGATGGGCGAGATCGCGGGATCCGGTGGTGGGATGAGCGGTGGATCGGCCGTCCACTTCTACGTCTTCCCGCCGGCGCCGATCGTCCGGTACGGCTCGGAGGACATGAAACGCAAGTATCTACCGCAACTGGCATCCGGCGATATGCTCACCGCGTTCGGGATCACCGAACCCACTGCAGGCGTGGACACCTCACGCATCAAGACCAAGGCCACCAAGGTCGACGGCGGCTGGGTCATCAACGGCCAGAAGGTGTTCATCACCAACGCGCAGAACGCACAACGGATTCTGCTCCTGGCGCGCACCTCGCCCCGTGACGACGCGAAGCCACTCGCGGGCATGACGATCTTCTTCGCCGAGATGAACCGCGAGAATGTCACCGTCCGCGAGATCGACAAGCTCGGTCGTGCCGCCATCGACACCAACGAACTGTTCATCGACAACCTGTTCGTGCCGGACGAGGACGTCGTCGGTGAGGTCGGCAAGGGCTTCTACTACATCATCGATGGTCTGAACCCGGAGCGCATCGTCGTGGCCATGGAGGGTGTCGGGCTCGGCCGCGCGGCGCTGGAGATCGGCGCCGAGTACGCCAAGAACCGCGTGGTGTTCGACCGACCCATCGGCCAGAACCAAGCCGTGGCACACCCGCTGGCCGACTCCTGGATTCGCCTCGAAGCCGCGGAACGGATGGCGATGCACGCCGCCGAGCTCTTCGACAACCATCAGGACTGCGGCCACGAATCAGCCGCCGCCAAATACCTCGGTGCCGAAGCCGGATTCGAGGCCTGTGACCGGGTCTTCTCCACCCTCGGCGGGTACGCCTACGCCAAGGAGTACCACATCGAGCGTCTCTGGCGGGAGGTGCGCTTGCTGCGTAACGCACCGTTCTCGCAGGAGATGGTGCGCAACTACATCGCTCAGCAAGTCCTCGGTTTGCCCCGGTCGTACTGAGACGCAACCCAGACCGCCCGGCATCCTGCTGGATCACAGGGGATGCCGGGCACACCACAAGGAGTCAACAACCATGAGTGGACCACTGCACGGTGTTCGTGTCCTCGTCCTCGCCGGGATGGGGCCGGTCCCCTTTGTGTCGATGCTGTTGGCCGACATGGGCGCCCATGTCGTCCGGGTGACGCGGCCGGCTCACCGCAGTGCACGCACTTTGAGTCAGACGGATACCCTTCGCGATGATGCCGACCCGGTCAACCGTCACGTCGACTCCGTCGCGATCGATCTCAAGAGTTCCGATGGCATCGATGAGGTGCTCGAACTCGTGTCGTCGGCCGATGTGTTCGTCGAGGGCTACCGGCCCGGTGTGGTCGAGCGTCTGGGCTTGGGCCCAAATGTTCTGCTGGAACACAATCCACGTCTGGTGTTCACGCGAATGACCGGCTATGGACAGTCCGGATCGCACGCCCACGAGGCCGGCCACGACATCAACTACGTGGCGCAAACCGGTGCGCTGTACGCGATGGCGCGGCGCGGTGAGGCGCCTCGGCCGCCGATCAACCTGTTGGGTGACTACGCCGGTGGTGGCACCGTTGCCGCGTACGGCATCGTGTGTGCGCTGCTCGAAGCCCGTACCTCCGGTCACGGGCAGGTGATCGATGCGGCGATGATCGACGGCGTGGCGTTGCTGACCGCCAAGCTGCAAGGGCTGCGCGCTGCCGGACTGTACGCGGACGATCCGGGCACGAACTTCCTCGATTCGGGTGCACCGTTCTACGACACGTACCGATGCGCCGATGGCGGCCACCTCGCCGTGGGGGCACTCGAGCCGGACTTCTACGCCGAGTTCGTTTCCCGGCTCGGTGTCGACACCGAGACATGGCCGGATCAGAACGATCGGGACCGGTGGCCACTGCTCCGAGAACTCATCGCCGACGCGGTCAAACAACGTGGCCGCGACGAATGGGCCGCGATCTACGCTGGTACCGACGCATGCGTGACGCCGGTACTCACCTTCGACGAGGCGGCCGTTGTCCCGCACAACGCGGACCGCTCGATGTATCAGGAGGTGGATGGAGTGCTGCACTCGGCGCCGGCGCCGCGGTTGAGCCGCACTCCGGCCCGCACACCTGCTCGACCGCCCCGTGACCTGTTGTCGGTGCGTGATGTCGTTGCGCAATGGGCCTCGCAGTGAGCCGTGTCGGGATGGAGCGCAATCGACCCAGAAAGGTAACGGTTACACGTGAAGAACTATGACGAGTTCGAGACGCTAACGATCGATCGTCCGTCGCCTGCGGTTCTGCGAATCATGTTGGAAGCGCCCAACCTCAACGCCGTGGGATCGCAGATGCATGCCGACCTCGCCGAGGTGTGGACAGCGATCTCGAAGGATGATGACACCCGGGTGGTGCTGATCCGGGGTGCGGGGGAGCGGGCCTTCTCCGCGGGCGGTTCGTTCGACCTGGTCGAGGAGATGGTCGGCGACTTCTCTTCGCGTACTCGCGTGATGCGGGAAGCGCGCGAACTGGTGCGCAACATCATTGAGACCCCGCAGCCGATAATCTCGGCGATCAACGGGCCGGCGGCCGGCGCAGGGCTCGTGGCGGCATTGTTGGCCGACATCTCCGTCGCCGGACGCAGGGCCAAGATCGTCGACGGACACGTTCGCCTCGGCGTGGCCGCGGGCGACCACGCGGCCGTGTGCTGGCCGTTGCTGACGAGTATGGCCAAGGCCAAATATCATCTGCTCACCAACGAGATCCTCACCGGCGAGGAGGCCGAGCGTATCGGCATGGTGTCGGTGTGTGTGGATGACGATCAGGTGCAGGAGAAGGCGATGGAGATCGCCGACAGACTCGCGGGAGGGGCACGCAGTGCCCTGCAACTGACCAAACACGCACTAAACAACTGGTATCGGCAGGCGATGCCGATCTTTGACGCGTCGTGGGGGATGGAGTTCTATGGCTTCGGGGGACCCGAGGTCGTGGAAGGCGTTGCGTCACACCGGGAGAAGCGGGAGCCGAACTTCCCATGACTGTCAGGCCACTCGAAGGAATCACTGTGATCGGTCTGGAACAGGCGATCTCGGCGCCGCTGTGTACACGGCACCTCGCCGATCTCGGTGCCCGTGTCATCAAGGTGGAGAACCCTGGTCTGGGTGACTCGACCCGTCACTACGACAGCGTGGTGGACGGCATGTCCGCGCATTTCGTGTGGCTCAATCACGGCAAGGAATCGGTGGCGCTGGATCTCAAGGCTCCCGACGACCTCGCGGTGCTGACGGCGCTGCTGTCGACGGCAGATGTGCTTGTGTCCAACCTCGCACCGGGAGCCTTGGATCGACTTGGACTCGCCGTCGACGAACTGGCCCAGCGGTTTCCGCGTATGGTCATCGTCGACATCTCCGGCTACGGCAAGGGCGGCCCACTCGACCACAAGCGTGCCTACGACCTGCTCATCCAGGCCGAGTCGGGGTCGTGCAGCATCACCGGTACACACGGACACCCGGCCAAACCGGGAATCCCGATCGCCGACATCGGGACGGCGCTTTACGCCTACTCGTCGATTGTCGCTGCACTCTATGCGCGCGAGAAGACAGGTCGCGGTGCGGTGATCCCCATCGCGATGCTCGACACCGTCGCGGAGATGATGGGTTTCGCACTCAATGGCTACATTCACGGCGGAACGGAGCCGGAACCGGTGGGCATGGGCTCCCCGATGATCGCGCCGTACGGGGCATATCCGACCGCCGACGGGCAGACGGCTGTGCTCGGAACCACCAACGATCGTGAGTTCGCGCGGCTGGCCCAGATGATCGGGCGCCCCGAACTCGCCGGCGACGATCGCTACGCGCACAACGAGGACCGCGTGCGTGCCCGCGATGAACTCGACGAGGTGCTCTCGGCCTGGTGTGTGGAGCACACACTGGCGGAGATCCAGTCGGTTGCCGACGACGCCGGTATCGGGAACGCGCGCCTGAACACGGTTGCCGATCTCGCCGGGCATCAACAACTCGCCGACCGCGGTCGCTGGCACGACATCGGCACTCCATCGGGCCCGGTCCCGGCGTTGAGGCCGCCGGCATTGGCCACCCACTGGGAGGGGCCGACGGGCCGCGTCCCGGCTCTGGGCGAACATACCGATGCCGTGCGCGCCGAGGTTGCCGCACACCTCTGATCCTCGGCATCGCCCGCGTCGAACTCCCCCGGTCACCTGCTGCGGATCGGTGGCCGGGGGAGTGCAGGGTGCGGTGTTCACCGCGCGGGAATCACAGCCGGTCGGTGAAGAACGGTCCGAGCTGAGACACCGCTTCCTTGACCTCGGCGTCACCGTCGTAGAGCGACATGTGGTTGGCGCCCTCGACGACGTGGAACGTCTTGTCGGTGCTGGCTGCGCGCGCGAAGGCATCGTCGCTCATCCACTTGCTACCCGCCGCGCTGCCCGCGATGCACAGCAGGGGCTGGGTGAGAAACGCCTCGGCCTTGTGGAAGGCGTCGTAGGTGACGATCTGGCTGAGGCTGCGCGCAGTCATCCACCCCGGTGCGTTGGGGTGTTCACAACGGGGCGTGTGGTAGTACTCCCACGCCTCTTCGAGTTCGGGGTTCGGCGCATCCTCCTTGGTCATCGGTGCCAGCGGGAACTGATTGCCGTCGTCGGGACCGGACGCGTCGCTGGTGCGGGCCTGCGCGGCCTGGTCGAGAACCGGTGCGGCGTCGGCGTCGGCGATCGATCCATCCCATCCGTTTCGGAACATCTGTCCGATGTTGACCATGCTGACGGTGCCCACCGCCTTGATCCGCGGGTCGTTGATCGCCGCGTTCACGGTGTACCCGGCGCCGGCACAGATGCCCATGGCGCCGATTCGATCGTTGTCCACATAGGGGAGTGTGGTGAGGTGGTCGATGACGGCACTGACATCTTCGGTGCGGATGAACGGATTCTCCAGCTGCCTGGGCGTCCCGGTGCTCGCGCCCTGAAACGATGCGTCGTAGGCGATGGTGACGAAACCGTCCTGCGCCAGATTGCGGGCGTACAGCCCGGCCGTCTGCTCCTTGACCCCACCACCGGGGTGTGAGACCACGATCGCCGGATAGGTCCTGGTGTCGTCGAACTCCGGTGGGTGGTTGATCACCGCGGCCAGCGTTGTGCCGTAACCGTTGCGGGTCGTGATCTCGATTTCCGTGCTCATGATGATCCTTTCGATACTTCCACTGATGTGTTCGGATGTGGTTGTCGGTCGCAGATGCTTGCCTGGTTCAGACGTGCTTGGCCAGGAACGGGACAACCCGATCGAGAACCTGTGTCACAGAGTCTTTTTCGTCGTAGAGGTCGTAGTGGGTACCGCCGGCGATCTCGACGAGTTCCTTGTCTTGCGAGGCCGCCCGACGGTAGATCTCCCGGCCGTCCCGGTAGGCGCCGAAGGATCCGGGTACGTCGCCGATGGCAACCAGCAGAGGCTGGGTGAGCAGCTTCTCGGCGCGGGTGAATGCATCCCAGCCCACCGCGGTGGTCTGGTGTGAGAAGAGTGCACTCGTGGCGCCACCTGGCTTTTCACCACGCGGTGTGCGGTAGTAGAGCGTCGCCTCGTAGAGGTCCACCTCGGTGGCGCCGTTCTTCTCCGCTTCATCCGGTGACGCCGGCAGGTAGTTGTTGACCGTCAGTTCCTCACCACGTGCTTCCGCGGTGCGCTGTGCTGCCATCTGTTCGAGCGCCGCCACCGGATCGAACTGCGAGAAGTCCTCGTTCATCAGGCGTCCGAAGTTGACGCCGGTGACACTGACAACTGCTCGGAATCGACGTTCGGTTTTTGCTGCACTGATGCTGTAGCCGCCACTGCCACAGACACCGAGGACCGCGATGCGGTCGGCGTCGACGAAGTCCTGTGTCACCAGGAAGTCGACAACGTGACTGAAGTCTGCCACGCGCTGCGTCGGGTCCTCGATCAGCCGCGGTTCTCCGCCGGATTCGCCTTGGAAACTCGCATCGAAGGCGATGGCGACATAGCCCTGCTGCGCGAGCGCGGCCCCGTAGATGTTGCCGGACGTCTGTTCCTTGCAGCTGCCGATCGGGTGTCCACACACGACGGCCGGGTATTTCTTGCTGCTGTCGAAGTGCGGTGGCAACAGCAGGTTGGCGGCGATATCCCAGGCCAGCGCTGGAACTTTCACGCTGCGAATCTCGCCGGTGTAGCCCGGGTCGTATGTCTCCACCCGGCGGTTGTTTCCTGTCTTGGTGCTCTCCGTCATCGTGCTGACCTTTCGTCGGTTGTTGCCGATGTCGGGTTCTCGGCATCGGCAACGTGTGCCGTGTCTTCGACGGTAGGAGCGCCGGAATGGACTAACCAGTGGCTGTCAGACTCCCCCAAAGGCAGTGGCGCGTGCGGCCGCCCGCTCGCCCGACGACAGAGAACACAATCGCCCGCTCACGTCGGTGAGCGGGCGATTGTGATGGGTGCTGAAGCTCAGGCGGAGGTTCGCTCCTCGTCGTCCCAGACGCCCTGTTTCTCCAGCATGGCGACGAGTTCGTCGGCACCGGACATGATGTGGTCCCGCATCAGATTGGCAGCCGCCTTCGAACGACGTTTCCGGAGAGCCTCGAGAATCTGTGGGTGGGTGTCGATGGTGTCCTCACCGTGGCCCTCGATCTCGTTGTAGAACCGATTGGGCAGCTGTTTGACGATGCTGCGCAACATCAGAGCGAGGCGACGCGATCCGGCGGCCAGATTGATCGTGCGATGGAACTCGTGGCCCAGCGCGACCACGGTGTCGGAGTCGGCGCCGCTCGTCACCGCGGCTGCATGCTTGTCGGTCACTTCTTGCAGGTAAGCGATCTGCTCGGGCGCGATGTTCTTGGCTGCGCGACCGGCCAGTTCTGCCGCGAGTTCCGCCTGCGCCCAGAAGATGTCTCGAACGTCCTGGCGACTGAATGCCGCGACCACGAAACCGCGACGGGGCACCAACTCGACGAATCCCTCACCGCTCAGCAGTAGCAGTCCCTCCCGGACCGGTGTGTTGCTGACGCCCACGGCCTCGGCGATCGGCTCGGTGCGGAGAAAGTCGCCCGGCTTCACCCGACCGGAGATGATCAATTCGCGGACGTAGCTGGCCACGTCTTCGGAGAGTTGCTGCTTGGGGGCACGTCCCCGTGGCAGAACTCCTGCGGAGAATGGTTGCGCTGCCACAGCCCCGCTCCTTTCGACTCAGTTTTCTCCATTGTGCCCTATGTGCTGGCAGATCGACATCTGACTCGCTGGTCATGGGGTTGGCGCACCTGAGGAAGCGGTGGCCCATCAACGATCGGGGGTTGTGCTCTGGGCAACTTAATATATTATGCGTTAGATAGATCACGTTCAGCACTTCCGCGTCCACGTGGAAGAAGGCAGTAGGGAGACCCGTGCACCTGACAAGACCGAAGATGGTGGTGGTCGGACTCGTTGCGATCGCCCTCGCGTTGGCCGGTTGTTCTCGGGAAACCCCTTCGGACACCGTGACCCTGACGTTTGCCGACGGCTTCTCCGCCACCCACCCCATCGGGAAGGGTGGTGCCCAACCGTTCCTGACGTATCTGCAGGAGCACGGACCGTCCGTCGGTCTCGAGATCGACTACTTCGCCGCTGGACAGTTGGGCACGGCAAAGGATGCACTCCATCTGTTGCGTTCGGGCGCCGTCGACCTCGCGCCGGTCATTCCGGCGTACCTCGCGAACGAACTGCCGATGTCGAGTGTCGGTGAACTACCGGGCCTGGTCGAGAACACCTGTGCGGCAACCGGTGCCTTGATGCCCATGGTTCGTCCCGGCGGCATCCTCTACGAGCAGGAGATCGAGCGACAGGAGGCCCTGCCGTTGTGGGGCATCGCGATTCCTGGGTACGAGATATTCACCAGCGATCGGCGGATCGCCCGCCCGGCTGATCTCGGTGGGATGTTGATCAGATCCTTCGGTGGGGTCGGCGACCGCGTCGTCGCCGGACTCGGCGCGGCACCGGTTCAGATCTCGGGCCCCGATCTGTATGAAGCCGTGGCGCGCAAGACCGTCGCCGGGGCGCTGCTGACAACCATCAGCGTGGCGCCGTACGGGTTGGAAGACGTGTTGGGGTACTCCACGTCAGGGGCGAACTTGAGCAGTACCACCGTTCTCTACTCGACCAGTCAGCAGGCCTGGGAAGAGCTCGACTCAGAACAGCGAAACGTGCTGATGGAGGCATCGAGAGTTGCTCAACAAAGCGGTTGCGACACATTGACGAAGGTATCGAAGGAAGCGATGGACGACATGGCGGCAGGTGGCATCGAGATCACCGAGGTGGCCGAGAACGAGCAGGCCTGGGATGATGCACTCGAGCCGGTGCGTGAACGGTGGGTCGACGACCTCACGTCCGTCGGAATGCCGGCCGGTGACGTCCTCGACGAGTTCCAGCGTCGCCTGGACGGTGAGAACCGATGACCGGGAGCATTGTTCACCCGTACCGGCATGGATCTGCTGAGCGCACGGTCTTCGGATACCGGACTGCGGATCATCCACGTCTCGATCGGGTGCAGAACGGGATATCCGCGGTATGTGGCGTCATCGCCGGTGCAGCAATCCTCGCGACGACCGTGTTGACGGTGGTCGAGGTCCTCTCCCGGGCGATCTTCGAATCACCACTCGGATGGTCGGTGTCGTTCATCGAGTTCTACCTGCTGCCCGCAACAGCGTTCTTCGGCATGGTGACCGCGTATCGAAGTGGAGCCCACGTCGCCGTCGGCAGCGTGTTCAACAGCTTGGCGCCCGCACGACGCAAAATACTGCTGCTCGCAGGGTATCTCGTCGTTCTGGCCGGCATGGTGGCGCTGGGTTACCCCGGTCTGCAGGCCACCGTGTTCTCGTTCACCACCGGTGAATCACCGGTCCCCGGATCGTCAGAGCTGGTGATCCCCAGCTGGGTCTGGCGAGCGATCGTGCCGGTGTCGATGTCCGCGGGAATCGTGATCGTCGCGATCGACCTGCTCCGGGAACTGTTGGGGCCGTGGACAAGACCGGTGACCGACTACGATCCGGGCGATCGACCCGACCAGACACCAGGGCATGCGGACGAGACCGACGGGGCATCCCCGGAGTATACGGCCGCTTCGGCCAAGGAGAAGGAGGCGGTCCGATGATCGCGGCGATACTGCTCGTCATTCTCGTGGGGCTGATCGTGGTTCGGGTGCCGGTCTCGTTCGCGATCATGGCATCCGGTCTCATCGGCTTGCTGTTGCTCATCGGCGTGAGGCCCACAGAAGGCGTACTCGAGGTGATTCCGGTGACCTCGGTACAGAGCCTCTCGCTATCGGCCATCCCACTGTTCATCCTGATGGCACACTTCATGCTGCTGTCCGGCATGGTCGACTCGTTGTTCGACGCGGGCCGCACGATCTTCGGCCGGACACCGGGTGGCACGGGGATCGCCTCGACGATGGCCGGTGTCGGATTCTCCGCGGTTTCGGGTTCGTCGACGGCTGCTGCGGCGACGCTGGCGAAGACCACCAGCGGTCGGATGATCGACGAAGGATACCGGCCCACGACGGCGACAGGGATCGTTGCGTCGGTCGGGACCCTGGCCGGGATGATCCCCCCGAGCATCATCCTCGTCTTCTATGCGGTGACCGCCGAGGCGAGCGTCGGTGACTTGATCATTGCCGGGCTCGTGCCCGGTGTCATCATCGCTTTCGCGTTGCTGCTGACCATGTTCATCCCGATTCTGCGTGACCGGTCCAGCGTTCCGCGCGGTGTCCGCTCGACCTGGCCGGCCAAGCTGCGGGCGTCGGTGCAGGCCCTTCCCGTTCTGGTGATCTTCGGGGCGGTCGTGGGCGCCATCTACTTCGGCCTCGCCACACCTACGGAGTCCGCCGCGATCGGCTGCCTGGCGGCATTGCTGTTGGTGGTGGCGCGACGCAGGTTCTCGTGGGCAGGAGTGGTCGAGGCAATCGTCGAGACTGTCAAGTCCAGCGCGATGATCTTCGCGATCGTGATCGCGGCACATGTGTTCGGCTATGCGTTCACCGAAACTAAGGCGGCGCAGTCTCTCGTCTCATGGGTCAGCGGCCTGGCGGTTCCCGCGCTGGTCATCATGGCACTGATCACCATTCTGTACCTGTTCCTCGGGTTCGTCATGGATCAGGTGGCGATCATCGCGTTGACCGTGCCCATCGTTCTTCCCCTGGTCGAGACGCTCGGCTACGACGCTGTGTGGTTCGGCGTCTTCGTGGTGCTGATGGGTGAGATCGGTCTGATCTCACCCCCGTTGGGCCTCAACGTGTTTGTCGTCGCACGTTCTGCGGGGCGGGATACGGTTGAGGTGTTCCGTGGTGCCGCACCGTATGCGGCCGCCATGCTTGCTGTCGCCGTGCTCTTCGTCCTGTGGCCGGAAATAGTTCTGTGGCTGCCGAATTCGATGTGATGCCTGGTCCAGAGGTGGAGGCGCGTAGTTCGCCGCCATGCTTCGAGCGTTGTTGCGGCAGTTCGATGTAGAGACCCAGCTTGCTTTACTCATCAGCGGGGTGCCGCTGACCCCTGGCACGTCAGACCGAACAAGTGCCACGCTCAGTGCGATCGTCGAAACATACCAATATCACCGCGATTTCGTCAGATCCGACGAAAAGGAAAGTCCCATGAACTCGAGCGCATTCTCCCCAATGAGTACCGCCGATGCCGGTCGCCGCGGCCTCGGCGTCGCCCTACTGTGCATGTTCCTGAACCTGGTCGACGGATTCGACCTGTTGATCATCAGCTTCGTGCTGCCGAACCTGCCCACCAACTCCACTGACCCGAGCGACCCGCTGAACTTCGCGTCAACGGCCGAGAAGGGCTACATCGTCAGCTTCGCACTGGTCGGCATGGCGGTCGGCGCGATCGGCCTCGCGCGCTTGGCCGATCGATACGGTCGACGATTGATCGCATTGGTCGGCATCGCCATCAACTGTGCCGGCCTCGTCCTGTCGGCGGTGTCGCCCAACGCCGAGTTCATGATGGCTGCCCGGTTCATCACCGGAGTCGGCATCGGCATGGTCAGCGTCGCCATCGTGGTGGCAGCTCAGGAATCGGCAGCGCCGAGGTATCGGAACCTCGCGACAGGTCTGGTGATGATCGGGTACCCGTTGGGCAGCGTTCTGGCGGCCCTGAGTACCAACGCGATCACCTCCGCGTTCGGCTCCAACTGGAAGGCGCTCTTCCTACTCGGAGCTGCATTGGCTGCAGCGGCGTTTGTCGCTGCATACGTGGGTCTGCCCGAGTCGGTGAAGGCTGCCGAGCAGCGGTTTGAGTCAGCTTCGGGCGTCGATCTGGCAACCTCTGAGAAGGCGCCATCTCTCGTGGGAAAGAACCTGCTAATGATCACCCTGCTGCTGTGCGTCGGCTACATGACGGTCTCCGGCGTCTTCAACTTCGCCGCCGGTCTCACCCCGGATTTCGTGAAGACCGCGATCACCGCGGGATTCGACCCCAACCTGGCCAACGAAGCGCTTGACGCGGCGACCTCTGCGGCTCGTCAGACCGGCCAGAATGTGGGACTGTGGCTGTCGTTGGGCTGCCTGGCCGGCGCGATCGCGCTCGCGACACTTGGACTGGTTGTCAACGCGGTTCGGTTGACGTGGGTCTTCTGCGCAATCGCAGTCGTCGCGATGCTGGGGTTTGCCAATGCGTTCCCGACCCCTGGCCACGAGCCCACGGTGTGGCTGTATGCCTTTGCCGTCGCTCTCGGAGTCGGCATCTTCGGCGGGATCTCTTCGTACAGTGCATTGGTGCCGCGTGCCTACCCGCCGCTGGCCCGCGCGAAGGGTTACGGCGCCATGCTGGGTGTGGGACGACTCGGAGCGATCATTGCGCCACTCATCAGCGCGTACCTCGTCACCGAGATCGGCGCGCAGCGACTCTACAACTACACCAACCTGTTACTTGTCGTCTCCTTGGCGTGCGCCGTAGGCGTGGTGTTCGTGATGCGTCGACAAGGGAGCAGCCGGATGGCCGTTCTGGACCCCGGCCATGCCGATCAATCGAACGTGAACGTGTAACTTCACCCGATCCGAGACTCCCCGCCCGCCTGGTGGGGAGTCTCGGTGTTTGTGGCGGCCCACGCGGACAGCAGCCTCAATGCATCTGCGTCACGAGTGTCCGGACCGGGCGAGTACACCACCACGTAGACCCCGCGAGCGCGCGGAATACTCAGCGCCTCATAGTTCAGCCCGAACCGCCCCAGCGCCGAATGATCAAACGTCATGACGCCGTGCGTGGTCCCGACGACGTCGTGTCTGGCCCACCGCGTGCGGAACTCGACGCTGTGGGTGGACAACTCGTCGATGAGGTCGGTGATCCTCGGTGAGTCGGGGGCGCGCGCGGCGGCGACGCGCAAGATGCCGACGGCGTCGTCCGCCGAAGACCTCCAGTGCACCAGGAGCTGCCTGGCCCGCTCGTCGAGGAAGATGAATCGCGCCAGATTCAGCGGCCCGCCGTCGGGATCTGCCGCGTCGACGTACAAGGCGCGTCCCAACGGATTGGCGTCGATGACGTCGAGGCGCTGGGTCTGCACCAAAGCCGGGAGGGTCTCCAGTGAGCGGAGCATCTCCCGCACGGTTTCCGGGACCAGCTGCGGTGCGTCGCGCGCCCACGTCGGCCGTGTCGAGCGGTTGCGTTCAGCGCGTACGAGGATGAAGAAGTGCCGTGTCTCGTCGGCGTCGAGCTGAAGTGCCGCGGCGATCGCACTCAGGATCTCGTCTGACGCGCCTGCGACCTGGCCGCGTTCGATCTGCGTGTAGTAGTCGACACTGACGTTGGCCAGTTGCGCGAGTTCTTCCCGGCGGAGGCCGGGGACACGCCGCTTGCCGTGCGCGACCAATCCGACGTCCTCGGGTCGGAGGCGGGCGCGGCGCGTCATCAAGAAGTCTCTGATCTCGTGCGCCAAGTCCACGAGTCCAGATTAGGGCTCGTAAACCTCTGTGCGGTGGAGTTCGGAGTTACACGACCTGTCGTCCGTTCGGACGCAGCATCCGCCAATCGTCGATGTCGTGGTTGACCCATACTCTGGTGTTCGGACGGCTGCGCAGCAGTTTCAGCCGCTTGAGCGACTCGATGGCGGCCGCGGTGTCCGAGTCGGCCTGCATACCGGCACAGCAGCTCACGTTGTCATGCTCGTGAGCCACATCGCCTGACAGGATCAACGTCGATCCGTCGGGAAGTCGCAACTGCAGGGCCAGCGATCCCGGCGTGTGGCCCGGCAACGACAAGATGACCACACTGCCGTCGCCGAACATGTCGTGGTCGTAACAGGCGGGTACCTCGAGCCAGTCGATCTGTTCGGCGGCGGCCAGGTCCGGTGGCATGAAGAACGGCGCCGCGTGGTGATCCGGCGACTTGGCGTAGCGCAGCTCCCCTGACCCGACGTATCCGGTGGCACCCGCGAAATGCCGGAGGCCTCCGGTGTGATCGAAGTGCATGTGCGACATCACGACGCGTCGTACGTCTTCCGTGCCGAAACCGAGGCTGTCGAGCTGGACATCGAGCGCGTAGTCGGCTGGGAAATCGATCTTGTACAGGTCGGCAGCCGAACCGTATACCGCACCGGGATCGCCGGCACCGTCGATGCCGGTGTCGAAGATGAGCAGCCCGTGCTCGGGGTGTTCGACGAGGAACGACGGCAACGGCATGGTGATCTCCGTGCCTCCCTTGCCGAACATCATGATGCTGTTGTCCATTGTGACTGTCGGTGCATCGAGCGCCCACAACCGCGAAATCGTTGCCGTCATCGTCGTAGTACCTTCCTGCCGGTTGTTCAGCGAGCCCGAACGTATGATTCGCTGTCGGAATCCAAGCGCCATATGGTTGTTCCACGTTGTGGCATCGGGATCGCCTGGGGAAGAGCGGATGTCAGCGGCCGCGCCCACGTACTCAGCTCCATCTTCTTCACGACCGCGACCGTGTGCGGTCGGTGCTTGCGGTCCAATCGCCGCATGGTCGATTCCAACTCCCACCGGGTGACGGTCGCACCGGGGAACGGGGAGATGGCCGCAACGAGAAGGTCGGCGGCATCGTCGCTGCTTCCGCCGGGGACCCCGTAGGCGACGGCAACGTCCACACTCGACACCCGACCGAGAGCATTCTGTACCCGGGTCGGGGAGACAGGCCCGTCGGCGGTCTCGATGAGGCTGCTCGCCCGATCGATGAACCACAAGTCGCCGTCCGGGTCCTCGGTGAACACATCCCCGGTCAACTGCCACGAGTCGTTGGCCGCGAAGACACCACGCACCAGATCGCGCGACGGCACCCTCGGGTCACTGCGCGCCAACAGCAGTCCGGCTTCACCGGGCGCGCACCGACGAGCGAGGCCGTCGGACCCGTAGGCCAGCTGGCGTGTCCGCCTGTCGAGTTTCGCGACGCGCACCTCGGCGGTCCCGGGCAACGGCCTTCCGACACACCCGGTCTTGGTGGCCGAGACATTCGCCAGGATCGCCTCTCCATCGGGCGATGCGTAGAACTCGAGAACCCGTGCGGGTGCGAACCGTTCATTCATCCGTCGCCAGAGGTTGTGCGGCATGCCGGACCCTATGAACAGCCGGATCGGAGACTCCCGCTCGTAAGGGTGTCGCGGGCCGGAGGCGATCTCACGCAACGACGTCCAGGTGTACGACACATGGGTAGCGCCATATCGGGACACCTCCTCCCAGAAGGTATCCCGGTCCGGTGCACTGGCGAACGCCAGCCGAGAGCCCGCGGCGATGGCTCCGCCGACTGCCATCAGGAGCGCCGAGGGGTGATGTAGCGGGGTACGCGAGTACATGGTGTCCGCCGGCCGCAGAGCCGCCGCGCTGGCCGTGCCCAACGCCGAGAGCGCCCATCGTCGATTGCTGATCAAGCGGGTCCGAGTGTCGGCGCCGTCGCCGGTGAACAGCACAAAGGCGACGTCGGAGCCTCGGCAGGGATTGGGCTGGTACCACGCCGGCAGCGGGACCTCGTCGGGATCGATCCGTTCCATGTCGACGACGTGGTCTGCCAGACTTCGGATCTGCCCGCCGCCACCGAGCACACACCATTGCACACCCGGTATCGGCTCGTTCTGCACCCGCTCGGGATCAGTGACCAGCCAACGGAATCCGCCTGCCGCCGACGACTGTATCCCGACATCCCGTTCTGGACGAAGTAGCACCGATGTGGCACCCAGTCGGCTGACCGCGGCGACCAGTGCGAGCGACGACGGACGCGCACTCATCATCACGCCGACGCGATCTCCCTGGCGAACACCCAAACTGATCAGCCCCTTGACCACTGCGTCGATCCGGTCGGCCAACTCGCGATGACGGATCACGCGATCGCCGAACATCAGCGCGATCCCGTCCGGGTTGCGTTTGGCCGACTCGTCGAGCAGCAGTCCGATGGAGATCTCGGTCGCCGACTTCAAGCCGTCGAGGCGGTTGAGCAGCGGGACCTGTGAACCGCGTTCACGAACGACCGCCTGCGTGGTGGTGAGCGCACTGTTGGCAGCGCGGATGACTGTGCTGGACGTCCCGATGCCGAGGTCCATGACCGTCCGCACCCGATTGGATACGTCTCCCGGGGTCCATGCCACGTCCGAGGTCACCTCCTCCGAAGGCACGATCGCCGCGGGCAGATCGCCCTTGCCCGCCCGCCACTCGATCCACTCCGCAACTCTCGGCCACGTCCGCTTCCGGGCACCGGCACCCGCGACGATGCCGAAATGCCCTGACCGAAGTGTGAGTTCATAGACGGACGCGCGGGGCGCCGCGCGTTTGATACCCCGCACCGAGAGCGGATGCCCCTCTTTGTCGACCTCGCCGACGGCGATCATGATGGGGCAGTCGATGTCGGCGAGCGAGACGGTCCGGTCGCCGATCACCAAGCCGCCGGACAGCATGCGATTCATCACCAGTGCCTGCTGAAGGAACTCACGGATCGCCGGTCCCGACCACGCCGTCCACCCCTCGTTCTCGAGGAACTGACGTTGCTGTTCACCCGGCAGCAGCTTGTCGCGATCACTCAGTGCGAGATAGTAGTTGAGCTTGAACTTGATGGTGGCCATCGGATCGAGCATCCTGGTCCACGTCTTGTTGAACCAGGACGGAAGTGAGACATGATCCAGCACTTTGGTTTCCAATAGCGCTTCGGCAATGGCTGCGTACGATTCCATGGATATCGGGATCGGCAGGGGAGCGGACTGGAAATCGACGGGCGCGCCGAAGGTGACCAACGAATCGATGCCGTCACCGCGCCGGTACGCCGCGGCCTGGTAGGCGAAAAGGCCGCCTTGCGAATAGCCGCTGAGCACCACGTCGCGCCCGGTCGCAGCGCGCACCTTGTCGACCGCATCACTGACCGCCAGGACGTGATCGCCCATGGTCCGTTCCAGGCCACCGGCCTCGTGCTCGGGCCGTCCGAAGTCCACCACCCACACGTCGATACCGCACTCGTGCACCGCGCGAACCGAACTCGATGCCGGCGCGACGTCGTAGACCTCGGTAGCCATCATCAGCGGCGGTACCAACAGCAGTACTGGCAGTTCCGTGGGTGACTCATCGGCGAAGTAGTGCCGGAGCCGGTACACCGGTTCGGCGGCCACTACATCGAACGTGCTGGTCTCCGCGTCGATCTCCAGCCCCCCATAGCGGAGATACTCGGCCACGTTGCGGGCTGTCACGTCCGTGCGGCGCGCGAGATCGATCACCTGTCCTGCACCAGAACCAATCCGGGCGGGCACTGACGAGATCACATTCAACGGATTCACCACGACTCCTTCACGTGGGACGAGACTAGGCAGACCCCGGTGCACGACGGAACCACGCAGGGGGGTGCTCTCATCCCCTGGTACCGACGACCACAAAGGCGTGAGATAGATCTCGTAGCCCCGAAGTGCACATCCGCGTCACGATTGAGGAGAAGTGATCTCATGGGAATGAGCCTCAACTTCATCACCGACTCGATCGCGGGTCAGATGCCTCCGGTCGACCCCCGACGACCTGCTCTCGCGCTGGGTGGCGAAGAAGTCATCTCATGGACGGACCTCCGTACGCTCGAGTTGCGCTATGCGCGTGCGCTGCAGGACGCCGGGGTCGTGAAAGGCGACCGAGTCGGTATGTTGCTGCGCAACTCCACCGACTACGTCGCGTTCTACCTGGCCGTTGCCCGGGCCGGAGCCATCTCCGTGCGCCTCAACTGGCGGTTGACCGCACCTGAACTGCAGTTCGCGTTGAGCGACTCGGGGGCCATCGCCCTGGTGTTCGACCGCGACTTCGCCAACAACATCGAGCCCATCCGCGACCAGATCGACGTCACCACTTACGTCGTGCGGGGCGGAACCCTCGACTGGGCGGTCCCGCTGGACGACTTCGCCGCGACGGCGACAGACGCGACCGGTTTCCCCGACCTGTCCTTCGATGACCCCGCATCGCTCATGTATTCATCAGGGACGACGGGTCGTCCGAAGGGTGCGCTCTTCTCGCACGGCAACGCCATGTGGATCGGCTCGATCCAGGCGCAACGGTGGCACCTCGACCACAGCACCGTCGCCCAGACCTCCGGACCACTGTTTCATGCCGGCGGATTCGAGGTGCTGCTCTTGCCGACGTTGCTGGCGCACGGTACCGCGGTGACCTTCCCGTCCGGCGGGTTCACCCTGGAGAACTTCATCTCCGTCGCTCGCGAACGCTGTACCACGAACATGCTGTTGTACCCGTTCATGCTCTTCGACCTGTTGCGCGACGACCGCCTCACCGACCTGGTACCGGATTCTCTGCAGCGCATCGTCACCGGCGGCGACATCGTGATGCCGTGGGTGTACGACGAACTCGAGAAGGAGCTGCCCGGCGTGTCCCTCGTGCAGTCCTACAGCCTGACCGAGGGCGGTGCGGTCAGCACCAGCCTCGAATTCGACATCGCCCGCGGACACGAGAGCAGCATCGGCCGTCCCCAGGCGATGACCGAGGTCAAGGTGATCCGCCCCGACGGCTCGCTCACCGACGTGGACGAGGTCGGTGAGATCTGCGTCCGCAGTGGCGGAGTGAGCATCGGATACTGGAATCGCCCCGAGGCCGACGCGGAAACTTTCCGTGACGGGTGGTGCCATTCCGGCGACCTCGGACGTATCGACAAAGAGGGGTTGCTCACCATCGCCGGGCGCGCCAAGGACATGTACCGCAGCGGTGGTGAGAACGTCTACCCCGCCGAGGTCGAGATGATCCTCACCGGCCACAACGACATCGCCGACGCCGCGGTGGTCGGGGTGCCCGACGACAAGTACGTGGAGGTCGGGGCGGCGTTCCTCGTCGCCGCAAAGGGCCGCACCATCGACGCCGATGATCTATCCGGCTGGCTGATCGACCGACTCGCGAAGTACAAGGTCCCCAAGCACTATCACGTCGTGACCGAGCTCCCCCGCAATGCCGGCGGCAAGGTCCTCAAGACACAACTCCGCGAAAAAGGCATCGCCGCGCTTTGATGTGGTCGCGCTGCACCAACCAGCAGTGCCCGAGCACCACCCACCGAAGTCCCGGCAGTCCACCGAAAGGATTTTGATGACACAGGCAGCGATACTGACCACCGCGGGCGGGCCATTGTCGATCCGCGACATCGACGTGGCCGTACCTGGTCCGGGCGAGGTCGCGGTCGATGTGCAGGCCACCGGCGTCTGCCACTCCGACGTCGGGGTGTTCTCCGGGGAACTGCCGGCACCGCTGCCGCTTGTCCTCGGGCATGAGGGGGCCGGTATCGTCGCCGACGTCGGCGAGGGTGTCGACGGACTTGCTGTTGGCGACCATGTCGTACTGTCCTGGCTCGCGAGTTGCGGCACCTGCTACTTCTGCGAGCGTGGCGAGTCGCATCTGTGCGGACGTCCGCGCACCATGCTCGGTGGCCACACGATGCCCGACGGCAGCACTCGAATGTCCCTCGACGGTGACCCGGTCCGCCAATTCTGCGGACTCGGGTCATTCGCCCAGCGCAGCGTGGTGCCGGCCGGAGCGGCCATCCCCATCGCCGCGGATATCCCGATGTCGTCGGCAGCGCTGCTCGGCTGCGGTGTGCTCACCGGATTCGGCGCCGCCGTCAACACCGGCGGTGTACGCGTCGGCGACTCCGTGGCCATAATCGGCTGCGGTGGAGTCGGTCTCAACGCCATCCAAGGGGCACGCATCGCGGGAGCGACCACCATCGTCGCCATCGACGTGCACGCAGAGCGCCTGGCACTCGCCGCCAAACTCGGTGCGACACACACGATCACCGCTGGCGAGGACGTCGTCAGGCAGGTGCAGAAGTTGACCGGTCGGCGCGGCGCCGACGTGGTGGTGGAGGTTGCCGGCCGGCAGGCGACCGTGCAGCAAGCCGTGGCGATGGCCCGACGCGGCGGCACCGCGGTACTGGTCGGCGCCGCACCGGGGGTGGGGATCGACGAGGTGTTCAACAATGTCGTCATGGCGGGCAAGGTCGTCAAAGGCTGCCTGTATGGCTCCGCACACATCAAGCGTGACATCCCCCGGTTGGTCGACCTCTATCGCTCCGGTTCCTTGATCCTGGATGAACTGGTCACGGAGACCTTCGGTTTCGATGCCATCAACGACGCGGTGAACTATTGCGCCGGCGAGAACGGCGCCCGGGCGGTGGTCGTGCGGTGACCGCGTCACTTGATCGATCCGGCCGTTCGAGGAGAGGAATCGCCATCGTGCCCGACAGCGACACTGCCGATGGGGACAGTTCCGAACACGACGGCGCGGACGGCTACACCGACCAGGCCGTCACCGTCGACGGGATCCGCCTCTACACCCGTCGGCGCCAGGGCGATTCGCCAGTTCCGCTGCTACTGATCCACGGACTCGGCGGATCCATGGATTCGTGGGAGCCGCTGTTGGCACAGATGCCTGGCCGGGACGTCATCATGATCGACTCGCCGGGCATGGGTCGATCCGAGGTCCCCCGCCGACCGTTGCCCATGCACGGCATCGCCGACAAGCTGGCCGGTGCCTTGCGTGCACTCGAGGTGTCGCGAGTCGACGTGTTGGGGTATTCGCACGGTGGCGCCGTCGCACAGGAATTCGCCAAGCGCCACTCGGACCGGTTGCGGCGCCTGACGTTGGTGGCCACGGTGGCTGGGCTGCCCTGGGTGCCGCCCCGGCTGTCCGCGCAGCGCGCGTTGCTCTCGACCCGTCGCTACCACAGCCGGGAAGCCGCCGCGGCAGACGTCCCATTGCTGGCGGGCGGACGAACCGCCAGCGATGAGACGGTCCTCGCGGAGATTCTGGCCGACCGTGAGGCCCACCCGCCGAGCACCACCGGTTACCGCTACCTCCAGCTTGCGGTACTCGGCTGGTCGAGCCACCCGTGGCTGCACCGGTTACAGTGCCGCACGCTGGTTCTCCAGGGCGACGACGATCCGGTGGTGCGCACGATCAACGGCCGCTTCCTCGCCGGTCGCATCCGGCATGCGCGCCTTGAACTCCTGCCGGGAGCCGGCCACATGATGATGTTCGATGAGCCCGACCGTGTCGGACCGATCATCGAACAGTTCCTCACCGACGAGTGACGGCCGCTCGCGTCACACGATCGCACCGCTATCCCGCAGTGAAGTGAGTTCGTTCCGGTCGATCCCCCAATCTGCCAGCGCTGCATCGGTGTTTGCGCCTGCCGGGACCGCCTGCCCTTGTACGCGGCCGGGCGTCCTGCTGAATCGCGGCGCCGGCGCAGGCTGGAGTACGCCATCGACTGGCACGAAAGCAATACGGGCCGTGGCATGCTCGGCCTTGATCGCCTCGTCCAGGTCGAGCACCGGCGTGACACATGCCTCGGCACCGTCAAACGCTTCTTCCCATTGCGATCGCGTCCGCTGGGTGAAGATTGCGGCGAACTCCTCACGCAGTGACGGCCAGCGGTCCCGGTCCCACTGCTGCTCAGCGATTTCCGCGGGAACTCCCAGAACGGACAGCAGGTTGGCAAAGAACTCGGCCTCGATCGCCGCCACCGCCATCCATCCGCCGTCGGAGGTCTCGTACACGTGGTAGAACGGTGCACCGCCATCGAGTGCGTTGGTACCGCGTTCCAGGCTGAGCATGCCCGCTTGCCGTTGCCCGTAGAAGACGCTGCCGATCAGACTTATCCCGTCGACCATCGCCGCGTCCACGACCTGCCCGTGACCGCTGCGCGTGGTTTCGAGCAACGCAGACACCACGCCCATCGCCAGCAGTAGACCCCCGCCGGCGTAGTCGCCCAGCAGATTCAAGGGAATCGAGGGTGCGCCTCGGGCGGGCCCCATGGCTGCGAGCAGCCCGGTCATGGCGAGGTAGTTGAGGTCGTGACCGGCCGCCTGGCCCAGGGGGCCTGCCTGCCCCCAACCGGTCGCACGTCCGTAAACCAGCCGGGGGTTGTGAGCCTGACAAACGTCGGGTCCGAGCCCGAGGCGCTCCATGACGCCCGGCCGACTGCCCTCGATCGTCGCGTCGGCATGCTCGATCAGCCGCAGCACGGTCGCGACCCCGTCCGGATGCTTGAGGTCGATGGCCACCGACCGTCGGCCCCGATCATTGACGAAGGCCGGCTGCCGCCCGTTCTGCGCCCCGAGGTCAGTGCGTAGCGCGCCGACGGAACTGGGCCGATCGATTCGTAGCACCTCAGCACCCAGGTCGCTGAGCATCATCGCGCACCAGGGTCCCGGGCCGAGCGCGGCGAACTCGATGATCTTCATTCCGGTCAAAGGCCCGTCGGTCACGGCGCCTCCCCTTCTCGGTTCAGGACGTCGAGCAGCTTGCCGGTCGCTTCGTACGGCAGGAGATGCCCGACGTGGTCGATGATCTCGACCTGCGCAGCCGGAATCAGCGCGGCCAGGATGTTGGCATTGTGGACCGGCACGATCGGGTCCTCGCGTCCGTGCAGAATGGTCGTCGGTGCCATGATGTCGCGCAGTCGCTCCGGGCGTCGCCATGTCGTCGACGCTGCTGACTGCAGAAGCGGTGTCCACCAGGTGATGCCACTGGTCCGCAACTGTGCGGTCAGCTCGCGCAACTCGAGGGGCGCCTCATGCTGTGCGCCCGGCCCGCCGAGCGACCACACCGCGCGGCGCCAGCCATCGGTGGCGTTGCGTAAGGCGAGGCGCCACAACGTCCACGACGTCCGGCAGATCGGTATCTGCATGGCCGGGATCGGCGCCACGGTGTTGATCAGGATGAGTCGGCTGACCGCTTCTGGGTGGCGAATGGCGAGTTCTTGCGCGACCATGCCACCCATCGACCAGCCGACGACGGTCGCCTCGGTGACGCCTGCGCCGAGCATCGTGGCCCACACATCGTCCGCGAGATCCTCGATGGTGAACGCTGTGGTCAGTCGTCGTGAGCCTCCGGTGCCGCGGGTGTCGACAGCGATGACCCGGTGGCGGCTTGCCAACTCGCCCAATGCCATCGGCCACACCGCACCGCTGGCGCCGAATCCATTCAGCAGGATCAGACCGGGCCCACTCCCGCTGACTCGATGACTCCCGCTGCGCGAACTGAAGGCCGGCGAGCAGAGCGTGGAGTTCAGATGCACCGCGAATCGGGTGATTGCCGAGACCGCGGACATGGCCGATGTCATTGGCGGCCGATCAAGATCTGCTGGAGTTCGGTGAAGCCGAGGATGCCCTCAGGCCCGGATTCTCGGCCCCACCCGGAAGCCTTGATCCCGCCGAACGGCGAGCTCATTGCCGGCCCGAATGCGTTCACGGCGACCGATCCGGCCCGGATTCGTGACGCGATCTCGACGCCGATATCGGTGTCGGCGGTGAAGACCGCACCGGACAACCCGAACTCGGTCGCGTTGGCGAGTCGCACAGCGTCGTCGACGTCGTCGTAGACCTGGACGGCGGTCACCGGACCGAATACCTCACGTCTGGCCAGCTGCGCGTCTTCGCATACGCCGGTGAACAAGGTCGGCCGGTAGTAGCACCCGACGTCCAGGTTCTCGGGCCGTGACCCGCCGGTCACCAACTCGGCGCCATCGGCGAGTGCGTGAGTGACAAATCCTTCGGTGCGACGCACCGCGTCCTCGTTGATGAGTGGTCCGATGTGCGTCTTCGGGTCGAGCGGGTCGCCGATCCTCAATCGTTCGAATCCGACACGGAGACGCTCGACCACCTCGTCATGTCGGCGGCGTGACACCACGATCCGGGACAACAAGGCGCAAACCTGCCCCGCTGCGTTGGTGGCACCGGGGATCAGGGAGCGCAACGTCTTCTCCAGGGGCGAATCATCGAGGATGATGGCGGGGGACTTGCCACCCAGTTCGAGCTGCACGCGGGCATAGCGTTGGTGGGTTGCCGCGAGAACATCCTGTGCGGCAACATGCCCGCCGGTCAACGAGACCATGTCGACGCGCGGGTCCCGCGTCAATGTCTGGCCTATGTCCGCACCGCCGCACACCACGTTGACGACACCGGGAGGAAAGCCGGCCAGCCTGGCGCATTCCGCCACGATCGCCATCGTCAACTGCGACTCCGGAGCCGCCTTGATCACGACCGGGCACCCGGCCAGCAACGCTGGTATCGCCTTGGACGCCACGGTGACCACCGGACCGTTGTACGGCAGGATCGCCACGACGACGCCGACCGGCTCACGACGGAGCAACACTTCGCCGAGTTCCGATGATCGACGCCGATCCGTCAACACCTCATCGGCCCCGGCCAGCGCGGATTGCCATGCGGGCACGGCTGCGAATCGATACAGCGCACGTCCATGTCGCACCGGCATCCCGGCTTCGAGCGCCCACATCGCGTCCAGATCATCGGAACGCGCGTCGAGTGCATTCAGCCAACGCGCACACGCGGCAACACGTTGGTCCACCGGGAAGGAAGCCCATCTGTCGCGGGCATCGTCGGCGGACGCGACCGCTGCCACGGCATCGGCGGCCGACGGCTGCCGGGTTTCGGCGACTGGCTGCCCGGTTGCCGGTGAGACGACAGTGCGTATCGCTCCTGAAGCGCGGTGCCAGGCACCGCCGATGAACACGCTTTCGGCGTGTCCCAGGTCGATTCGCGTGCTCACTGATGTCGTCAGATCTTGGCTACTACGCTGCGTTTGCACCACGTAACGATTGTGTGCACCACACCCTCGGTGTTGCCAGGCGCTGGGAGCACCCCGCAACGCGGTGGCGATTCGATCTCGACTGCTCGTGACTCACGGACTCCGACGATGTCCGGAAGGTCCAATTCTGCGGAACCCATGCGCCTTCCGGTGCCGACGCTTGCGTTCGGTCGGCGTCATACCACCCCAGATGCCATACGGCTCAGGCCCGGTCGCAGCGTAGTCGGCACAGTGACGCGTGACCGGGCAGTCTCCGCAGATCTGCTTTGCGGCCCGCTCATGACGGGCCCTATCCGCGGCGCTGAGTTCGCCCGACGGAAAGAACACAGCGGTATCCGCACCGCGGCAACGCGCTTCCTCGCGCCATTGCGCTTGTTGCGGAACATATACAGGATCGCCCGAACCGAGCACGTTGTGGGTTCGGGCGATTCTGTCGGAGGTGTCGGTCACTGCTGTCACGCGCTCTCGACAACGGCAGCGAGCCCCTGCCCACCACCGATGCACATCGTGACGAGTCCCTTGCCGCCGCCACGTCGACGGAGTTCGTGCATCAAGGTCGTGGTCATGCGCAGACCGGTGGCACCGATGGGGTGGCCGAGTGAGATGCCGGACCCGTTGACGTTGAGGCGGTCGTGGTCATGCCACTTCCAGCCCTCCAGAACCGCGAGAACCTGAACAGCGAAGGCCTCGTTGAGCTCCACCAGATCCAGGGTGTCCAGCAGTGCGGCAGGGGAGTCCACTCCGGCTCGGACGGCGAGCTTCTCGACGGCCGCTACCGGGCCGATGCCCATGCGTGCCGGTTCGCAGCCCGTGGCCGCCCAGTCGGTCAGGTATCCGATCGGTTCCAGACCGAGGTCGTCGAGGGCGTCCTCGGCGACGACGAGGCAACCTGCGGCGGCGTCGTTCTGCTGGCTGGCGTTGCCGGCGGTCACGGTGCCGTTGGGCATCAGGGTGCGTAGTCGGGCCAACGATTCGGCGCTCGAGTCGGGCCGGACACCTTCGTCGCGGGACACCACGACCGGATCGCCTTTGCGTTGCGGCACCGATACGTCAACGACCTCGTCGGCGAAGTGTCCGGCCTCCCAGGCGGCGGCTGCGCGCTGATGGCTGCGGGCCGCATAGGCGTCGGCGGCCTCGCGGGTGATGCCGTAGTCGGTGGCGAGGTTCTCGGCGGTCTCGATCATCCCGGAGATCTCACCGAAGCGCCAGACCGGTTGAGAGCGTTCGCGTCCGCGGTCGAGTCGGTCGTACAGTGAGACGTTGCCGGCACGGGCGCCCCACCGGTTGGTGGTCGAGTAGTACTCGATCCGACTCATCGACTCCACGCCGCCGGCGAACACCGCGTCGGCCGCGCCGGATTGCACCATCATCGCGGCGGTCGCCAACGACTGGAGTCCGCCGCCGCAACGACGGTCGAGCTGCATGCCGGGGACGCTGATGGGAAGGCCCGAATGCAGCGCGACCCAGCGTCCGACACAGGGGGTTTCGGAGTTCGCATACGACTGGGCGAAGACCACGTCGTCGATGCGTTCGGGATCCACGCCGGAACGTTCGACGACCGCCTTGACCACGGTGGCACCGAGATCCTCTACGGCGACATCGCGCAGTGCGCCGCCGAATGTGCCCACGGGCGTGCGGGCGGGTGCGACGATGGCCGCGCGGCGAATGGGCTTACGGGTACTTGTCATGACTGTCCTCTGGTTCTCGGGTCTCACATGAACCGTCCGCCGGTGACCTCGAGCACGGTCCCGGTCATGTACGACGACAAATCGGACGCCAGGAAGAGTGCGACAGAGGCGATCTCGGCGACCTCGCCCGCCCGGTGCATCGGGATCTCGGACATCTTCTGATCCCACGCCTTCTGCGGCATGGCCTCGGTCATCGCGGTGCGGATGAGTCCCGGTTGAATGGCATTCACGCGGACGCCATGGTGGGCAACCTCTTTGGCGGCGGCTTTGGTGAGGCCGACGATCCCGGCCTTGGCGGCCGAATAGTTGGTCTGGCCCACCATGCCGACCTTGCCGGACAGCGACGACAGGTTGACGATGGCGCCTTGCTTGCGGTCGCGCATGATGGCCGCAGCCTTGCGGGTGCCGTTCCAGGTGCCCTTCAGATGCACGTTGATGACCTGGTCGAACTGTTCCTCGGTCATGGTGCGCATCGTCGCATCGCGGGTGATGCCTGCGTTGTTGACCATGACGTCGACGGGTCCGAATGATTCGGCCGCCGCACCCAGGACGGCGTCGACGTCGTCGCCATTGGTGACGTCACAGCGGACGCCGCGGGCGATGGCGGAGCCGCCGAGTTTGTCTGCGGCCGACCCGGCTGCGGTGGCATCGATGTCGGCGACGACCACGCGTGCCCCTTCGTCGATGAAGAGTTGCGCGATGGCAAAGCCGATGCCCTGCGCGGCGCCGGTGATGACGGCAGTCTTGTCCTTGAGAAGCGGTTCTGTCATGAGGAATCCTTATCCCTGGTTCTTCTTCGCGGCGCGGACGAGGCCGCCGCCGACGATGAGGCGTTGGATCTCGCTGGTGCCCTCGTAGAGTCGCAACAGGCGAACGTCGCGATAGATGCGTTCGACAGCGACCTCGCGCATATAGCCGCTGCCGCCGTGGACCTGGACGGCGAGGTCGGCGACCCTGCCGGCCATCTCGGTGCAGTAGAGCTTGGCCGCCGACGGGGCGATCCGGCGATCCTCGCCGGTTACGTACTTGCGAGCCGTCTCGCGCACCAGGGCTCGGCCCGCCAGGACGCCCGTTTGCTGATCGGCGATCATCGCCTGCACCAGCTGGAAATCGCCGATGGGTGTGCCGCCTTGGGTGGCTGTGGCCGCGTACTCGACGGATTCGTCCAGCGCGCGCTGTGCGGTACCGACGGCGAGTGCGGCGATGTGCACGCGGCCGCGGGCCAGCGACGTCAAGGCCGCGCGGTAGCCGGCATCCTCGTCACCGCCGACCAACGCCGACGACGGGACGCAGACGTCGGTGAAGTTGACGTCCGCCGTCCAGGCGCCTTCTTGTCCCATCTTCTTGTCTTTGATTCCGACCTCGAGGCCGGGGGTATCGGCGGGGACCAGGAACACGGCTATGCCAGTGCCGGATTCGTCGGCGGGGCGGGTGCGGGCGAAGACCACGAACAGGTCGGCGATCGGTGCGTTGGTGATGAATCGCTTCTGTCCGTTGATGACCCAGTCGTCGCCGTCTCGTACGGCCATCGTGCGCAATCCGGCCGGATTGGAGCCGGCGCCCGGCTCGGTGAGGGCGAAGGACGCCACGACATCACCGGAGGCGATCCGCTCGAGCCACTCCTTCTTCTGCACGTCGGTGCCGAAGTTGACCAGCACCTGACCGGCGATGCCGTTGTTCGTGCCGAACATCGAGCGCAGGGACAACGAGGTGTAGCCGAACTCCATGGCTAACTCCACGTCCTGGGTGAGGTCGAGGCCAAGGCCGCCCCACTCCTGCGGGATGGCGTAGCCGAAGAGGCCGATCTCGGCCGCCTGTGCTCGTAGGTCGTCGGGGATGGCGTTGGTCTCGGAGATCTCTTGCTCGCGCGGGACGACCTTGGTCCGGACGAAGTCCGCGACGAGGCCATGGATCTGGGTGAAGTCCTCGTCGGAGACGACGGGCTGCTGTGGCTGTGTCATGCTCGCGAGAGTATCAAAAATATAATCCACTGCCCAGTGTGAACCGTGATGAACTGCTAATTATGCAGGTGACGGCGAGGACGTTCCCGGCAAAATTATCAAATCTTGGTGTTCTGGATGCGCCTTGCCGCGATAGGGTTGAGTGGTGGCAGAGACAGCAGGTGCGCCCGGTGTCACGAGTGAACCGTCCTCGGTGCTCAAGCAGATCGCGGCGCAGGAGATCCGTCGACTGGTGTTCAGCGGGGGATTGCGACCCGGGGCGAAGGTTGATCAGGACGCGATTGCCAAGCGGTTGGGCTTCAGCAAACTCCCGGTTCGTGAAGCGTTGATCGCGCTAGAGGGGGAGGGCATCATCCAGGTGATCCCCAGACGCGGCGCCTTTGTCGCGCAGTTGTCGCGCGAGGATGTCCGTGACCATTACTGGATGCTCGGCACGATCTCCGGACTCGCGGCCGAACGGGCGGCGATCAATCTGACCGACGATGAACTCATCGAACTCGACCGAGTTGCGACGGCGATGGAGGCGGACGCTACGTCGGACTCCAACGAACGACTCAATTTCGAATTCCATCGGGTGATCAACCGCGCTTCGCGCTCGCGCCGCCTGGTATCGGAGGTGAAGATGCTGAGCAGCGCGATACCCACCGGGTTCTACGACGCGCATCCCGACTGGGTCGCCTCGGGGCTGCGCGATCATCGCGAGATCCTTGACGCACTGTGCGCCCGCTCCGGCGGGATGGCCAAGGTGCTCACCGAGGGGCATTTCCTGCGCGGCGGCAATCAGGCGGTCGCGCTCCTGGAAGGACGGGGATTCTGGGAGGAGTAGCGGCTTGACACCGTCGGTCCACGGGGATCGGTCCGCCGGTCGTCACGGTCGTCGAGAGGCGACAATCGAGGGACCGCGAGTTTAGTCGACAGCCCTAGTGGATAGGGCAAGCGAGTGTGTCAAATGTCTCAATAGTCCGCTTGCGGGGTGGCGCGGACGGCGGGAGCGACGTCTTCGCAGATAAGCCTACGAAACCCGCCGATTCGGGCCATTGCCGGTGGTCGTCGCCATTTTAGGTCTGCCTTGCACCGGCCGGACACGTCTGCGAACCTCGGTGTGGCGCGCGGTGTGAAACCTTGCGCACAAGCGCGCGTAATAACAGCGAACATGACAACAGAACACGGCGAAGATGCCGATTGAGGGAAAGGATCAGCGACGATCGTGATAACTCAAACAGCAACGAAACCAGTTGACGTTTACCGAACTCGGTTGGCCGAGCGTGGCCAGATCGAGCCGCGGCCGCATCCGACCGTCTGGGGGGACACGTCGGGACGCGGACCGCTCTCAGCCGACCAGTTGGCCGGGTACGACGCACGTGGCTTCCACACCGCGACAAATGTGTTGAGCGACGCCGACATCCGCACCTGCATGAACGAGGTCGACGTGATCACCGACCGGCTCGGCAACGACGAGCGGGTGGTGCGCGAATCGTCGTCGGGCGACGTACGTTCGCTCTTCGCGGTGCATCAGCTCAGCGATGTGATCGCCGAGATCTGTTCGCGCCGAGACATCGTCGGCGTTGCCGAGCAGATCCTCGACGACGAGGTCTATGTCCACCAGAGCCGGATGAACCTGAAGCCCGGATTCGCGGGCGGCCCGTTCTACTGGCACTCGGACTTCGAGACCTGGCATGCCGAGGACGGGATGCCCAAGCCGCGGGCGCTCAGTGTGTCGCTCGCGCTGACACCGAACTACGAGTACAACGGCGCGCTGATGATCATCCCGGGCTCGCACAAGAAGTTCCTGACCTGCGTCGGGGAGACCCCGGGTGACTATCACCGCGAGTCATTGACCTCCTACCGGCCGCCGTTCGGCACGCCGGAAGAGGGCGACGTGACCGCGCTCGCCGAGGAGCACGGCATCGACATGGTCACCGGCCCTGCGGGTTCCGCGCTCTACTTCGACTCGAACTGCATGCACGCGTCGTCGGGCAATATCACGCCGTTCCCGCGCAGCAACCTGTTCGTGGTGTTCAACGCGAAGTCGAATGCCATCGGTGAACCGTTCGCGGCGGACAATCCGCGTCCGGACTACCTGGCACACAGGTGAGCTCGAGAGAGTATCAGTGAGTTGACATGAGAGGGGCGGCCATGCGGCCGCCCCTCTCATGTGTCGGGCCCTGGGGTTGACCTCAAGTCCGGTTGAGGTCGTAGATTCCTGACATGCCCGACTCTCTCTGGTCCACCCCGATCTGGTCCGACATCGACCCGCCCCGGCAGGGGCTCGGTCTCATGCGCCTCGCCGACGATCCGGGCGATCCCGATCACGACCCGACGACCGTCGTGCACACCGCGATCGACAACGGAATCACGTTGCTCGACACCGCCGAGATGTATGGCAACGAGGAACTGGTGGGACGGGCAATCGCCGGCAGGCGCGACGAGATCATCCTGTGCACCAAGTTCGGTATCCGCTGGGACGTCCCGGGGCGAACCGAGCGCTGGAGCGTGCACGCCGACGCCGCCACCGTGGTCGCGTCGTGCGACCGAAGTCTGCGGCGGCTGGCAGTCGACACCATCGACCTCTACTACCTGCATCATCGGAGCGACGAGACCCCGATCGAAGAGACGGTCTCGGCCATGGCCGGTCTCATCGCGGCGGGCAAAATCCGGGCGATCGGCCTGTCCAACGTCACGGCCGACGACGTCGTGCGCGCTCACGAGGTCCATCCGGTGACCGCTGTTCAGGAGGAATGGTCGCTGGTGTCGCGCGGTGTGGAGACGATGCTGGAGACGTTGGCGCACAGGGGGATCACACTGATTGCGCACTCGCCGACCGGGCATGGTCTGCTCAGGCGCTCCCCGGGCGGCTCGCTGGGGTCGGCGCTGGCCGAGGTCGCAACGCGACACTCGGTGACGCCAGGCCAGGCCGCGTTGGCCTGGGTGCACGAACAAGGGCGTCGCCATGGTCAGCCGGTGGTACCGCTGCCGGGCACGACGAGCGTCACCCACCTGCTCGAGAACGTCGCGGCCATGGATCTGCGGTTGACCGTCGACGACCTCCGCATCCTGAACGAGACGAGCGGCTGATCTCCCCATGGAGACCAGCCGCTCGTGGTGAACCCAGTGTGCTCAGGACGCCGCGGTGACGGTCTCACTGTCGGCCGGCGCCGTCCCGCGTTCGGCTTTCCTCTTGCGCGCCACCGGGATCGCCATCGTGATGGCCACCCCGACGAAAGCGGCGATCGCGCCGATCAGGAAGCACCACTTGAATGCCGACTCGCCGGGCACCTCGACGGAACCATAAGTGACGGTCGAACTGGTCAGGACCAGGGCCATCACCGCCGACGCGGTGGTGGTACCGATCGAGCGCATCAGACCGTTGAGTCCGACGGCGGCACCGGCCTCGTGCATCGGTACGGCGTTCATGATCAAAGTGGGCATGGCGGCGTATCCGATTCCCACACCGGCCGAACAGATCACGGAGGCGACCGCCAACTGCCACGGCGCATTCATCAACAGGAACGCCCCGAGGTAGCCCAGGCCGAGCACGCTCGCACCGATCGCCATGGTGAACTTCGCGCCGATCTTGTTGATCAGGGTGCCCGACACCGGGGCGAACAGCATCATCATCAGACCACCGGGCGCCATCCACAGGCCGGCGGCCAGCAGGGTCTGGCCCATGCCGCCCATCGCTTCCGGGATCTCCAGGAGCTGGGGCACCACGATCGCCTGCGCCATCATGCCGAAGCCGATCGCGATCGCGGCGATGTTGGTCAGCAGCACCGCGGGGCGCGCGGTGGTACGCAGGTCGACCAGCGGATCGGCGTGGCGCAGTTCGTACACGCCCCACAGGAGCAGCACGACGAGTCCGCCGAACAGCAGGCCCAGCGTGGTGGCGGTGCCCCACCCCCAATCGTTGCCCTTCGAGACGGCGATCAGAACGCCGGACAGGCCCAGGGCCAGGCCGATCGCGCCGACGACGTCGAAGTGTCCGCCGTGGCTGTCATCGACGTGCGGCACCAGCAGTGCCACCAGCACAGTGACGATCACGGCGAGGCCGGCGGACAACCAGAACAGCGCGCGCCAGTCGAACTCCTGGGCAACCCAAGCTGAGAGGGGCAGCCCGATCGCGCCGCCGACACCGAGGGTCGCGCTCATCGCGGCGACGGCCATCGACGTCAAGCGCGGCGGGGTCACCTCGCGCATGAGGCTGATGCCGACCGGGATGAAACCCATCGCCAGTCCCTGCACGGCGCGACCGATGATCATCGGGATCAGCGAGCCGCCGAGCGCGCAGATCAGCGAACCGACCACGAGCAGGGCAGCGCTGACGAGCATGATCCGCTGCTTGCCGAACATGTCTCCGAGCCGTCCGGCAATCGGCATGGCGACGGCCGCTGCGAGCAAGGTCGCGGTGACGATCCACGATGCGTTGGAGATCGAGGTGTTCAGCAGATGCGGGAGTTCGGGCTGGATCGGGATGACCAGGGTCTGCATCAGAGATGCGACCAGGCCGCCGAAACACAACACGGCCACCACAGCGACGGCGGCGCCGGTGTGATCGTCGTCGGTCAACTCGGCATCCACCGCATCGGTGTGTCGGTCGCCGGACTGCGACGTGCTCATAGAACTCCCTCCAAAGATGTGTGTAGCGTACATATGTATGGTGCACACGCCAACTCGTGGGTAGATTGCGTGTATCGAACAGGGAGGATGTGGGGATGCCGCCTGCCGGTGACGACTCGGTCTGGACTTCGCCGCTGTATCGGGAGCTGGTCGACGAACTGCTCCGGATGAGCCGACGCAAGACGCACCTCTATCCCGGCGCGACGCTCGAGGCGTCGGCGTTCGCGATCCTGTGGACGCTCGCCGACGGCCGCCCGCGCACGTTGCGTGACCTCGGTGAGGAACTCGATCTGGAGCAGTCGACCGTCAACCGGCAGGTGAACGCGGCGATCAAACACGGGTATCTCGAGCGGTTCGAGGTCGAAGGTCAGGCCAGCAGGCTCATCCGGCGCACCGTCGCGGGTGTCGAGGCCTTCGAACACGATTCGCGCCTGCGCGCCGAGCGACTCGAGCGGGTGTTCGCCGATCTCAGCCCGGGCACGCCGGAGGCGTTGCTGCACGAGCTACGGGCGTTCAACGACGCCTACGAACGGACGTACACGCGCCAACACGAATCCGCTCAGCGGTGACTGTCGCGGCGCCGGGCGACATCGTCGCGGGCACATATGTGGTCACTGGGGCCGCGTCGGGAATCGGTCATGCGGTCGCCGACCGGCTGCGAACCGACGGTCACACCGTCATCGGCGTGGATCTGCGCGACGCCGAGATCATCGCGGACCTGTCGTCGGCGTCCGGCCGGCGTGACGCGGTCGCGGCCGTGCTCGAGCGATCCGGCGGTCGGCTCGACGGCGCGGTGCTCGCGGCCGGGCTCGGGCCCGCCAAAGGCCGGGAACGTCTGATCGCCGAGGTCAACGTCCTGGGGGTCACCGACCTCCTCGAAGGTCTGCGGTCTGCGTTGGCTGCGGCCGGCAACGCCAAGGTGGTGGTGATCGGCTCCAACTCGACCACGACGACCCCGCTCGTGCCGCGCCGCGCGGTACGACGACTGCACGACGGCGACCTCGATCGCGCGGTCCGCCAGATCCGTCGGCGCATCGGTCTGTCGGCGCCCGTCGCCTACGCCGCGTCGAAGCTGGCGGTCAGCATGTGGTGCCGGGAGCGGGCGGTCGCCGACGAGTGGGCGGGCGCGGGCATCCGATTGAATGTGATCGCGCCCGGACCGGTGCTGACGCCGCTACTACGTGCCCAACTCGACAGCAGCACGGGCAAGCAGGTGCGATCGTTCCCGGTCCCGATCCGGCAGTACGGCACTCCGGGTCAGTTCGCCGACTGGATCGCCCTGATGCTGTCGCCGAGTGCGGATTTCCTGGTAGGTGGTGTCATCACGATCGACGGCGGGACCGACGCGCTGCTCAGACCGGATGCGTGGCCGCGGCGGATGCGGCTGCGGTCTGTTCCGCGCATGTTGTGGACGATGTACCGTGCACCCCGGGATGGTCGCGTCGCCCAGTATTGATCCCGGCTCGACCGCACAGGAGACGACGAGAGGATCGGGTATGTCTACCTTCCGGCAGGCCATCGAGGCGCGAGACATGGATGCGGTGGAGGAGATGCTCGCCGACGATGTGGTCTTCCGGAGCCCGGTCGCGTTCAAACCGTATGAGGGCAAGGCGATTACGGCCGCGATTCTGCGAACAGTGGTCGAGGTTTTCGAGGGCTTTCATTATGTCCGTGAGATCGGCGCCCAGGGTGCGGCCGACCACGCGCTGGTGTTCGAGGCGACCGTCGACGGTCTGGCCATCACCGGCTGCGACTTCCTCCGGTTCGACGACGACGGCAAGATCGTCGACTTCATGGTGATGGTGCGCCCGTTGCGTGCCGCCGAGGCGTTGGCCCGCGAAATGGGTGCGCGGTTCGACTCGATCGTCGACATGGCCTCGCGCAACGCGTGATCGATGTCGGTCACACCCGGCAGGACAGCTCCATGGTGTCTGCTTCCTTGCCGGGGAAGTTGACGCTGGTGTAGCCGTTGGCCGGATGCCGGACCCGCTCGAGATACGGTGCCGCACCAGGGCTTTCGGTGTTATCGGCGATCAGCAGGCAACCGGTCGACAGGCGGGGCTCGAGCAGTTCCAGCACCGGCAGGTACAGATCCTTCCAGCCGTCGAACAGCACGAAACCGATCTCGCCGTCGACGGTTCGGAGGGTTTCGAGTGCGTCGCCGTCGAGGATGGTCACGACATCGGCCAGACCGGCCTCGGCGAACGTGTGCTGTGCGGCTGCGATCTTCTTCTCGCTGAGTTCGGTCGTGTAGAGGTGACCGACCCCGTTGTCGCGCACCGCCGCTGCCAGGTGCAGCGTCGAAATACCGTAGGACATACCGAATTCGACCAGTGTGTGCGGGCGTGCGGCCCGAATCAGTGAGTACATCAGCCGGCCGGAGTCCGGGCTGATCGGCATGTAGCGGTCCTCGGCGGCCTTCGCCTGCTCGGCTGCGGTGAGTGGCGGGTTCGACGGACCGGATGCGGCCGTCGGACCCGGGCGGGGTACCGCCGCCGCGCGCTCGTAGAGTTCAGCGATCAAGCTGGCGACGGGTTCGGTGTCCAGGGTGGAGGTCATCTACTCACGCTACTGGCGATTGCTGTGCACTCACTGTGGTTCAGGGTGACGCGCGACAGGAACCTCGTCGGCACGAAGATCACGCCAGCCGGCCAACACCCGGTGGACCGCTTCGGCGCCGAACAGCGGCTGCGGAGGGTGCGGCAGCGCTACCGGGAACAGCAGGAACGGGGTGCTCTGCGGTCCGCCCATCCCGCCATGCGACCCGACCTGCTCCTCGAAGGCGGCCACCTCGTCGGTCTCCGGCCAGTACGCACCGCCGACCATGATGTCGGCGACGTTGTCGAAGGTGTCGGTCCGCCGGATCTTCTCGAGCGCATCGTCGCCGAAGTGCGCCAACGGGTCGATGCCGGTCACCGAACCGGTCGCCACGTCGACGGTACCGTCCGCGCCGAGAACCACCGAACCGCCGTCTGGCTGCGACACCAGCAGAAATCCGATGCCGGGGTGGCTGCGGAGACCGTCGAGCAAGCCCGGATAGGCCTCGTCCATGGCGGTGGTGTCGGCGCGGCCGGCGATGTGCGGAAAGCTGATCAGGCCGAGGTTGCCCGACCCCAGCACCACCGGGCGGTCCGACGCCGGGACCATCTCGTCGGTGTCCGCGGCCGACCCGATGCTGGCCGAGGCGTACAACCGGCCTTCGGTGTCGCTCTGCGCGGAGAGATCCTCGGCGGGCGGTCGATCGGTGTCACCGCAGAGCCGATCCACCACCTGGCCGAGGGTCTCCCCATACCGTCGGCTGAACGTGGCGCCCTGGCTCTGTCCGTGATCGGAGAGCAGCACAACATGGTAGTCGCGGTCGGCCTGCTCCACGGTGGCCAGCAGAAGCCGGATCGTCTCGTCGATCTTCGTCAGCACCGCAAGGGTTTCCGGTCGCGAGATACCGGAATGATGTGACACCTCGTCATATCCGATCAGGTCGGCGTAGATGATGCTGCGGCCGTTGATCAGATCGCGGACCACCGCGGCGACCGTGATGTCAGTGGCGACCACCGTGGTGAACGCCCGTACGAAGGGGTAGACGCCGCCGCGTGAAACCCGGGGCCGGATGTCGCGACGTCGCTGATGAAGTGCCTGGCGCAGCTCACGCTGAATCTCGGCGATCATCCGTGCGACGGTGCGCAGCGCGCTGGACAAGTCGAAGAAATACGACGCGTAGCCCGCACCACCGCCGAGACGCGCACCCCGCATCCGGGACACCACGAGGACGTTGTCGTCGGCACCTCCGGTGAACAGATTGCCGCGGCTCGCGCCGTCGAACGCGAGCAGTCCCGGTCGGTCGGCACGTTCGGCCTCGCGTTGCTCGTTGTCGCGGGGATTGCTGAACACCGCTATGGTTCCGGTCGTCTTGTCGTACCAGCGAAACGCCGGGACGTTGTGATTGTTGCCGTGCAGAATACCGAGCTGCGACGCGCCGGTCTGGCTGCTCCAGTCGGTGTGCCAGGGGGTGAGTCGATGCGTTTCACGGACGAGCTTCGCGATGGTCGGGGTGACACCGTCGGCGATGGCGCGTCGCAACACGCCGTGGCCGAGTCCGTCGATCTGCAGACACAGCAGGCCGGGGCCGGCATCCGCCGACGGCGTCCGGCGCCGCCGAAACCGCTGCCGGCGCACCTGCATCAGCCGGTAGGAGGTATCCGACCGGGATGCGATCACACCGCCGACCGCCGAGGTGAACAGCGACAACAGCGCGGCCATCACGAACAAGTCGAAGGTGCGGTCGACGGTGGCAACCGGCACCAGCAGCAGCGACAGCATCAACAGCAGGCCGCCTGCGACGAAGACCGACAGAAACAGCACGATCGGACCGATCCACGACATCGCCCGCACCACCAGCGGCCACAGGATCGCATTGAGCAGGCCGAAGACCAGCGCCAGCGCGAGTGCGGCCGGCAAATTGGTGGCCCGCCCGGACACCGTGACCGTGTCGAGGGTGACCCCGCCGAAGACGGCGTCGAGAATCAGCAGGGCGAGTGCGGTGGTCAGCCACAAGACGAGGAGTTCGACGGCGATGCCGACGACTCGGGTGGTGCTGCGCATGGCGTCCTTTCGGTTGCTTTGCGATCGTAGTGGCATGACGGGTCGAGGGGATGATGACGCGGGCGATGGCGATGCGCGGGGCGACTCCCTGGCCGGGCGTTCGCGAGTGCGGTGGCTCGGCCATGCGAGCACACTGATCACCGACGGTGCGACGACGGTCCTGACCGACCCGATCCTCACCGCGCGAGTCGCCCATCTGCGTCGTCGCCGCGGCCCGACGCCCACCGACCCCGCGATCCGTGACCCCGACGTCGTGCTGCTGTCCCACCTGCACGCCGACCACACGCACCTTCCGTCGCTGCGGATGATCTCCGACGACGTCCCGATCGTCGTGCCCCGGCGGGCACCCGACGTGTTCCCCGCGTTGAAGGCGGTGGGCGGACGGCTCATCGAGGTGACCGCAGGCGACGAGGTGGAGATCGGCGATCTCGTGATCCGCGCCGTGCCCGCCGATCACGACGGAAGACGTTGGCGCCGTGGATCGTTCGACACGTCGGCGCTCGGCTATGTGATCACAGGCGAGCTGACGACGTACTTCGCCGGGGACACCGATCTCTATCCCGATCTCGGGACCTGGGTGTCCGAGTGTGATCTCGCGTTGCTACCGGTCGGTGGTTGGGGGCCCAACCTCGGTCCCGGGCACATGACTCCCGACCGCGCCGCCGAGGCCGCCGGGATCGTCGGGGCCACGCTCGCCGTACCCATCCATTTCGGCACGCTGTGGCCGATCGGGTTCGACCGGATCCGGCCCGATCGGTTCTACCGGCCGGGTGCCGAGTTCGTGTCTCTGCTGGACCGGCGCGGCGTGACGGCCACCGAACTCCATCCGGGAGAGACGATCGGTCTGGATGCGGTCTGAATCGCCTGCGGTTTCACCCGAGGTGGATGGGCACGCCACCGACCACGGTCGCGACGACCTCGACGGAGTCGGGGTCGGTTCGGACACTGTCGATCTCACCGCGCACCGCGATGAGGTCGGCGACCGCGCCGGGTTCGATGCGGCGAGCGGTGAGGGGGTCGTCGCCAGACCCCGCGAACATGCCGAGAGCCACGTCGACGCCGACTTTCTCGCGTGGGTCGCGGCCCGAATGGTCGACGACGGCCGCGTGAATCGCCCTCCACGGGTCGGGATCCCCGAAGGGTGCATCGGTACCCGCCGCCACGGCGACACCGGCGTCGCGCAGACTGCCCAGCCGCCACAGGTCGGGCGTCTCGCTGGGCGGCACCTCGGCCGCGTACTGGTCGGCGCGCTCGAGTGGGAAGTTGGGTTGGGTGACAACCGTGATCCGGCGCTCTCGAAGCCAGTCGAAGCACTCGGGCGGGATGATCGCGCCGTGCTCGATCCGGTCGCCGCCGATCACGCCGGCGGTGTCGAGGGCCGCCATCGTCAAGATGAGCTGCACACGGGTCACGCAATGCACGGCAACAGTTCTGCCGACGCGGTGCGCTTCGCGGACGATGTCGACGAAGTCGTCGAGGTCGGGCAGCCGGTCGTCGTCGAGCAGGATCTTGGTGGGGCCGAGGGTGAATCGGCCGGTCGCAGCGGGCGGCGTGGGTTCGGTGATCGTCGGGCGCGCCATGCAGTGCACGCGTTGGCGGATCTGGCCGGATTCGATGGCTCCGGCCAGATCCTCGATCGCGGACTGCGTGAGATCCGGTGTGGCGTCGGTGAATCCCGTGACCCCGCGGCTGGCAGCGCGACGACTGACCTCACCCAGATCGGGAGGGGTGGAGGGAAGGGCGTCCCCGAGCCAGGAGTCCATCCGCCACAGCCGGCCGACGGCGCGGCCCGTGGGGTCACGCTCGACTCCCGTCAATGTGCACTCGTCGACGCCGGTCGCGCGGCAGGCCGGCGAGTTCAGCATCCACAGCGCGCCGGAGCGGTGCTGGACCCGGATCGGGTGGTCTGGCACCAGGACGTCGAGCTCGTCGCGCGTCAGCGGTCCGGCCACGGACTCGTGATAGCCGAACGCGCGCAGCCACGTTCCTGAAGGCGCCGCCTGCGCCGCACGGGCCAGGACCCGGCGGAGCGCGGCGGCGTCGGGCACGGTGGGCGGTCCGAGCCGGATCGAGTGCGCGGTCGCCGCGAGGGACCACAGATGGATGTGGTGGTCGTGGAGTCCCGGCAGCACGTGGCCGCCGACGTCGACGTCGTCCTCGTCGAGGCGACGCCGGAGCGATGCGCCGATCTCTTCGATCCGCCCTGCACTGCACCGGATGTCGACGATCCCACCGTCGGCGAGTGTGGCGTTGCGGATCAGTAGGGACTTGTCCATCAGTCGACGCCCATCAGTGCGGGGGCGTGGGTGGTCGGGGAGCGAGCACCGGCTGGGTGTTGTCCTCGAAGGAGCACGACACGGACCAGTCCGGTCCGTCGGTGATGACGTGATGTTCTCCGGGGCAGTCATTCTCGGCCGCGGCGAACGCGGCTGCGGTGTTCGTCATGGAGACGTCGATCAGGTGGCCGCCCCCGGATCGGGCCGATGCGGCGACCGCCAGTGCCGCGGACACCCCGGACAGCGGATCAGCGATGGCGTCGGCGCAGAACACCGGTCCCCGGTCGGTCCACCCCACCAGGCCGCCGCCGGCCGCGGCGTCGTCACCGAAATCGACCTGCATGGGGCGCGATCGGCCACCGCCGGTGATGGACACCCAGATACGGCCGGGTCGGTGGGTCACCTGATGCGGTGCGACCCCGAGGTTCTCGAGCGCGCGTGGGCGGGATGCCTCGATGACGATGTCGGCAGCGGCGACGTGGTCCGCCAGCTCCGCGCGACCCGACGTCGACGCGAAGTCGATGCGGAGGAACTGCTGATCGCGGTGGAGCCACGCGAAGAAGTCGGGATCACCGACCCGTGCGCCGTCGGGGCGCGACGTGCTCTCGACCTTGATCACCTGCGCCCCGGCGCGGGTCAGGATGTGCCCGCACAGCGGACCCGCCCACAGCGAGGAGAAGTCCACCACCGTGGCTCCGGTCAGGCTGAGATCGGTGGCAGGTTCGGCGATGCGGGACACCTCGAACGGGGCCGCATCCGTCATCATGCCCGGTGGCGGGACGACCGCGGACGCGACGCCCAGCAGCTGGGCCCGGTCGACGACGTCCCGCGCCGCTGTCCGTGTGGCGAACTCCGTGACGTCGTGCCAGGGGTCGCCGGTTCCGGTGTCGCCGATGATGGCCGGCACCGAGGCGACGTCGTCGTCGCGGGGCAGGGCCAGGGCGATCCAGCCGTCGCCGGCCCGCAGTAGGCGGGTCAGCCCGCCCGCGGAAACGTCGCCTTGCCGGTGGAATCCGCGCAATGCGGCCCGGGCGCCGATCACCGTTCCGACATCGAGATCAACAGGGGTGCCGCATGATCCGGTGAGATCACGTAGTCGGTGGAGCGACTGCGCGAGCACCCCGATCGCCGCACTCGGTGACAGTACCGGCGCCTCGTCGGTGAAACCGGTCAGCGCCATCCCGCCGCACGCTGCCCAGGCGAGCATCGGGCAGGAGGGCTCCCGGCCTGTCGCGTGGGGCAGGGTCGGCCACGGCGCCAGCCATCGGTCGACGATGGCGGCCGCGTCATTTCGGTTGCGGCGCACCGATCAGACCCGCGACTGCGTAGCGTTCCACCAGCGAGCTCAGGCTCCGGGCATCCCCGCCGGGGGTGGACAGTGCCGCAAACGTGGTGAAGGAGGTCAGGATTCGGGCCAGCCACGAACTCGCGTCGTCGACGTCCGTGGTGGCCGAGATCTCGCCGCGGTCGCGCGCGGACGCCACGTATGGCCGGAGGAATCCGGCGGTGGCACAGACGGCCTCGGCGCCATGGGCACCGAGGATGTGGATCATCGCGGCGGAGTTGGTCTCCGCGCCGTGCCGGTCGGCGCAGCGATCGCCGGTCTGGTTGATCGTGGCGACGATGATGTCGCTGAAGGCACCTATCTGGGCCGACAACGTCGGCAGTGGGGCGATGGCCGTCGCGACGCCGTCGAAGAATCGTACGGTGGTACGCAGGCGCAGCGCCTCCAGCAGGATCTCGCGGGATTCGAAGTAGCGGTACAGCGTGCCCCGGGACACCCCTGCGGCCCGTGCCACGTCGGACATGCTGAGTCTGCGGACGCCGACCTGGCCGACCAGCCGGTCGGTGGCCTCGAGGAGGCGTTCCTCGGTGGCGGTGTCCGACGCGCCGGCGATCTGGGTGCGTGCGTCGTCCGCCGGCCAGAGATCCCCGAAGTCGGTGGTCACTCAGTCGTCCTCCTCGTCAGCTCTCGGCGAGAGCATCGCGGTCGCCAGGACAGTCTATGGCCGCGACCGTGATGCGGGAACGGCCGCGACACGCCGCGTCGGCGCCCAGTCGACGGGAGGCGGCACCCAGTCGACGGGAAGTGGCGCCCAGTCGACGGGAGGCGGCACCCAGTCGACGGGAAGTGGCGCCCAGTCGACGAGATGTGGCACCCAGTCGACGGAAAGTGGCACCCACTCGACGGGAAAGGGCGCCCAGTCGACGGGAGGATTCCGTCAGCCGAAGATGGGGGGCAGGCAGAACAGGACGATCGCACCCCAGACCACGTGCGTGCAGATCGGGGCGAGCACCCCGTCCGTGGATCGGCGCAGCACGGCACACACCGAGCCGAGGATCACCGCGGCAAAGCCGAGCATCACGTTGCCGCTGGCCAAGGTGACCAGCGCGTACAGCACCGTCGACCAGATCATCGGGCGATGCTTCTGGACCGCCGAATAGACCGCGCCGCGGAAGAAGATCTCTTCGGCCAGGCCGTTGCCGAGGGTGATGGCGGTGATCAGGATCAGGCTGCCCTCGTCGCGGAACGCCAGGACTTCAGTGACCAGGGAGGCGAGCGCGGGGATCTCGCGGGTGATCAGGGCCCCGACGACGAACGCCGCACCGACCGCAAGGCCAACCACCAGGCCGAGGACCGTCGCGCCACCGACCGAGGCCGAACCGCCGTTGCGCCACCCGAAACCGCCGAGGTGGATCGGTCCGGACAGGAACCCGCCGATCAGCCAGGTGGCAGCCAGCCCGACCGTCATCGGCACGAATGACGCCGCTCCGGGTTCCGCGGACAGCGAGAAGCCCAGGATGATCGCCCCGATCACCAGGAACACGCCGACGACGACCCGCCGGCGCCGCACCCTGTCCGGTGTGTCGAGCCGGGTGGCGGGGGCAGGTGCCGTGAGTCGTTGCGCGATGGTGGCGAGGTCCGAGGTCATCCTGTCAGCAGGGATACCATGCTTCGGGCCAACTGGCCTGTCGACGACAGCGTCGAACCGACGATCCGCCGCACCCGCATCAGGTCACCGCCGGCCCACGCCGGGTCGGAGTCGGCGAGATGGTGCAGGTTGGCAAGGTCGCACACCGGGCGTGGCGCGGGTGTCGAGACGGATGCCGCGATCGCCTTGTCCATCGGCGTGAGCCCACCGGGCAGCGCGGGAACGAGTTCTCTGATCGAGTGTTCCGAGGCGGCCATGGGCTGATTGAGCGAGGTCACCAGGTCTTCGGTGAGCGACGTAGGAACCGGGACGATCCGGCCCGCGACCTTTCCGACCAGACGGGTGCTCACATACGGCATGGGCAGGCGAAGCCGCGGTTGCCCGATGGCCCGCAGATATTCCGCCAGGACCTCCCCGTAGCGCACCCCGACGTCGGGTCCGGCGATGTCGTAGGCGCCGGCGGGAAAGCCCGGGTCCGCCACCGCGGACAGATAGTGGATCACGTCGCGGATGGAGATCGGGTCCATCGGGTTGCGCGTCCAGCTGGGTTCGGGGATCACTGCGAGGCGGTCGGCGACGTAGCGGATGATCTCGAAGGATGTCGACCCGGCACCCAGGATCACCGCCGCGCGCAGCCACACCAGCTCCGGGCCGCCGGGGATGTTCAGGGCGTCGGCGGCATCGGCCCGGCTTCGCAGATGCGCCGACAGTCGGCTCCGATCGACGTCGGGGACGAAGCCGCCGAGATACACGATCCGGCCCACCGAGGCGTCGCGTGCGGCGAGCGCGACGTTGTTCGCGGCCCTCACGTCGGCGTCGTCGAAGTCGTCCTGCCCGATGCCGTGGACCAGGTAGTACAAGACGTCGACCGGTCCGGCCGACTGCACGGCGTCGTGCGCAGATTCTGGATCGTCGGCGTCCATTTGGACGGCGGTCACGGCGTCGTACCAGCTGAAACGTCGCAGCGTCTCCGGCTGTCGGCTGGTGACGACAACGTCGTGGCCGGCCGCCAGCAGTGCGCACACCAGCCGTGATCCGACGTATCCGGTCGCGCCGGTCACGAACAATCTCATCGGGTTCCCCTCGAGCACAGATGTGGCGTGGGCATGGCCTCGACGCTACGAGGCGCCGTTCGGTCGTGTACCCCGTGGACGGCACTGTGCAACCGGATTGCGACGACGATCACGGTCGGGTCACGGCCGCGGCTGTGTCGGGAGCGGTGACATGATCGAAAGCATGGTCATACGCGTCGACGACCTCACCGAGGCGATGTTGTCCGACCGGCCGCCGGTCATCCTCGATGTCCGGTGGCAACTCGGGGACCCGCACGGCCACGAGCACTACCGGGCGGGTCACGTCCCGGGTGCGGTGTTCGTGGATCTCGACCGTGAACTCGCCGCACCGCCCACCCCGGCTCGGGGTCGCCATCCGCTTCCCGACCTCGCCGATCTTCAGGCCGCGGCGCGGCGGTGGGGGATCGATGACGACTCGTTGGTGGTGGTTTACGACGACATCGGGAACCTGGCGTCCGCGCGGGCGTGGTGGTTGTTGCGGTGGGGTGGGCTCACCGACGTGCACCTGCTCGACGGCGGTCTCGGGGCGTGGCGCGGCGCGGGTCTGCGGGTGTCGTCGGGGGACGCGACACCTCGACCCGGCACCGTCACCCTCACCGGGGGACACATGCCGGTCGTCGACATCGATGACGTCGCTGCCACATCGTCGGGACTGCTCGACGCTCGCGCGGCGCAGCGATACCGCGGCGAGGTGGAACCCGTCGATCCGCGCGCGGGTCACATACCCGGCGCGATCAGCGCACCGACCGCCGAGAACCTCCGGCCCGACGGGACGTTCCTGGCTTCGGATGCTCTGCGGCGACGATTCACCGAACTCGGCGTCACCGAGGGCGACGTCCCCATCGCGTACTGCGGTTCCGGCGTGAACGCTGCCCATCAGGTCGCCGCACTCGAACTCGCCGGGTTCCGCGGTGCGCTGTTCCCGGGTTCGTGGTCGCAATGGTCGGCCGATCCCGAGCGGCCGGCCGAGACCGGTTCAGGTCCGGATGACAGCAGGCGTGGATGACAGGAGCCGTCGGTAGCGTTGGTGCGGGGGATGAGAGACCGACCATCATCGACGGACAGATCGCCGATGCAGAAGGAGGCTGACATGGCACGCCACGTGCTCTTCCTGATGACCGGAGCCGACCACTGGACCCTCAACGACGGGACCCGACATCCCACCGGCTTCTGGGCCGAGGAAGCCGTGACACCGCTCGAGATCTTCACCGACGCCGGTTTCACCGTGACGGTTGCCACCCCCGAGGGTGTGCGTCCCCCGGTTGACGACGGCAGCCTGACCCCCGAGAACACCGGGTCTGCGGAGAAGTCCGCGCACATCCGCGAGGTTGTCGACACCGCAAAGGAATTCGCGAATCCGATCACCTTGGCGGACGTGAAGATCGATGACTACGACGCAGTGTTCGTGCCCGGCGGCCACGGCCCGATGGAGGACCTCGCCACCGATCCGCAGGCCGGGGCCATCCTGACCGCGGCCAACAGCGCCGACATCCCGCTCGGCGTCGTCTGCCACGGCCCGGCGGCGCTGCTGTCCGCCGTCGATGCGGGCGGCCGCAACGTGTTCGCCGGCCACACCGTGACCGGCTTCTCCAACACGGAGGAACAGCAGGCCGGACTCGCCGACAAGGCACCCTGGTTGCTGCAGGACCGTCTCACCGACGCCGGGTTCGCCGTGACCGTCGGCGATGCGTGGGCGCCGAACGTCTGCACGGACCGAAACCTGTACACGGGGCAGAATCCCGCGTCGTCGGCGGACCTGGCCCGCGCCGTCGTCGAGCGACTCGGAAAGGACTCCTGATGTCCACGCCCCCGTTGCCCGACGCCGTGAAAGAGATGCTGGCCAAGCCGAATCCGTGCGTGATGGCCACACTGCGCGCCGACGGCGCACCCGTGTCGGCGGCCACCTGGTATTTGCTCGACGGCGAGCAGATGCTGCTCAGCATGGACAACGGCCGGGTGCGTCTGGGCCATCTGCAGCGGGACCCGCGCGTCACCCTGACCGTCCTCGACGGCGACAGCTGGTACACGCAGGTGACGCTGATCGGCCGGGTCGCCGAGTTCCGCGACGACGACGGACTCGCCGACATCGACCGCCTGTCACGGCATTACGGGGGTAGCCCCTACCCGGACCGGGTGCGACCGCGCACCACCGCGCTCGTCGAGGTGGAACGCTGGTTCGGCTGGGGTGCGCTCAAGGACAATGACCAGGCGTCCGGCTGAGCAGCGTCAGGTAGGGACGAGGAGTCGGCGCGGGGCTGTCATAGACCGCGCCGCTCCAACTCCTCGTCGAACGCCTCCGCGGCCGCTTTCTCGCCGAGCCCGTCGGCGATGGCCCGCTGATAGACGGCGAACAGTTCCTCGCCGTGCTGGGCGTAACGGCGTGACCACTCGTCGCCGTCGGCCCGCCAGTACCCGATGATGTCGTAATGGTCGCGGCCCCAACGATGTTCATGGCGTAGATACTTTCGCACCGCCCGGGACTCCGCCGCTTCACCGGCGAACCAGCAATAGCCCTGACCGGGTGGTAATTCGAGTCCGCGGATCGTCGTGGCGAGTGCGCTGGGACCGAAACCGTTTCCGGACCCGACGATCGGGATCACGTCGGTGCCGGTCGTGTGCGGGAGGTAGTCGAGGTCGGTGCGGTCGAACACTTCGACGACGGCGATCGCGGCGGCCGATTCCGTCCGGTCCTCCAGAATCCGGGCGAGTGCGGGCAGTCCGGCGAGATCGGCCGCCAACAGGCACCAGTCGATCGCCGGTGGCGGGCGATACCAGCCGCGCGGGTGGGCCAACATCACGCCGTCGCCGGGACGCGCACGCTGCGCCCAGGACGTGGCGGGGCCGCGGGCGTGGACGACGAAGTCGACGTCGATCGTCCGGGCGTGGTGGTCGACGGTCCGGATCGAGTACGACCGTGCGTCGGGCGCCGTGGCCGGATCGTGGTAGCCCCACACGCCGTCGCGGTGCTCCATCGGAGGCGGAGACGACTGATCGGCTGCGGGGAAGTAGATGCCGACGGCGTCGTCGGGAGCGCCGTGCAGACCCAGTGAGTCCAGGTCGGGCACTTCCAGCCGGATGCGGCGCAGGCGCGGGTTGAGGTCGGTGGCGTCGATGACGTGAGCGAAGGAATGACCCATGGCAGGGGCCACCCTACGCCTTGTCGTCAGCCCCGCCCGGAGTCACGGTGGCGGCGTAGCGAGGGCAGGTGGGTGTCCCGTTCGTCGTTGACCCACGCGTAGTAGAAGCCGATGAGTATGCCCCCGCCCACGAAGTTGCCCAACAACACGATCCCGAGGTTCCCGAGCGCCGGCCCCACCGCGATCCCTTCCTCGAGTCCGACCATCATGAACAGGACGGTGTTGGCCACCGAGTGTTCGAAGTCGAGGAAGGCGAAGACGAACACCGAGACGATCATCGCGAGACATTTTGCGATGTCCTCTTTCAGGTAGCCGTTGTACACGAGCAGCATCGCGATGTTGATCATCAGGTTGCACAGGATCGCGCGGATGAAGAGGTCCAGCCAGCCGGTGACACCCTCGGACAGATAGCCGAGCTTGACGTCGACAGAATGGTTCATCGCTTCGAGCACCGAGCCGTGGATCAGCGTGGTGCCCCACAGCAACACGGCGATCAGCAGCCCGCCGATGATGTTGCCGAGGTAGCAGAAGCCGAGGATTCGCACGAACTTCATCGCGGTGATCCTGCGGTAGTAGATACCGATGGACACGATCATCATGTTCGAGGTGAGCAGTTCGGACTTCGTGTAGTAGATGAAGACCAGTGCCCACCCGAATGTCGCCGCACCGATCATCTTGCCGATCACGTGCAACTGATCCGGGGTGTCTCCCATCGAGTCGAAGGCGCCGACGATCGTGTAGTTGATGAGGTAGAAGATTCCGATGATGATGCCGGCCATCGCGGCGCGCTGGAGGAAACGGCGACGCAGGCGCCCCGTCATCCGCTCCTTGGACTCGAGTACCTCGAGTGCCGTGCTGATGAAGAACTTGCCGGGAAACAGCTTGTTCGTATCGAACTCTTGGCTGCTCATGATCTAACGGTGACACATCGGCGGCGACGGTGTGAGCTATCGACCTCACTCGTCGCCGCGCCTTTGCGAGCACGAAAGGTGGGGCGCGACAGCCGCGGTGACTCAGGCCGACGCGGTGACTCAGTCCGACGCGGTGACTCAGCCCAACGCGGCGAGCAATTCGTCCACGTCGGCGGCGGTGGTTGCGTGCGACGTCACGAGCCGGGCGACGCCCGGCTCCGGGATGCCGTGGTGGAACACGTATCCCCGATCGAGCAGCCTTGACAGCAGCGGCTCGGGCAACTCGCAGAACACGAGGTTGGCGTCGACGGACCCGCGGACCCGGACGGCCGGCGTGGCTCGCAGTCCCGCCACCAGGCGCTGTGCCATCGCGTTGGCGTGTCGTGCGTTGCGCAGCCACACGTCGTCGGACAGGTATGCCAGGACCTGGGCGGACTCGAACCGCATCTTCGATGCGAGCTGACCGGCGCGTTTGGCGCGGAAGGCGAGTTCGGTGGCCAGTTCGACGTCGAAGCAGACGACGGCGTCGGTCGTCATCCCGCCGTTCTTGGTGATACCGAACGACAGGATGTCGACCCCTGCTCGCCACGACATCTCTGCCGGCGACAGATCAAGGTGGACAAGAGCATTGGCAAAGCGGGCACCATCCATGTGGACGCGGAGCCCGGCGTCACGCGCGATCGAGGTGAGGGTGCGGATCTCGTCGAGGCTGTAGACCGACCCGGTCTCGGTGGTCTGGGTGATGCTGAGGACCTGGGGTTGTACGCTGTGCACGTCGCCGACCCGGTCCGCCACTGCGCGACGCAGAAGCCCCGGGTCGATCTTGCCGTCGTCCCCGTCGAGGATGGCGAGTTTGGCTCCGCCGGTGTAGAACTCGGGTCCGCCGCACTCGTCGACCTGGATGTGGCTGGTGCGGTGGCACAGAATGGATCCCCAGGGACGGACGAGTGCCGACAGCGCCAGCGAGTTGGCCGCCGACCCCGTCGACACGCAGTGCAGGTCGACATCGGTCTCGAAGATCTCGGCAACCCGCCGGGTGGCGGCCGCCGTGACGGGGTCGTTGCCGTAGGCGAGGTGGGCCTGGTCCGCGACGACCACCACCGCGTCGACGATCTCGGCGCAGGCGCCGGCCGCGTTGTCGCTGGCGAACATCTTCGACGGCGCCGTGCCCGGGCCCCAGTTGGCTGCTGCACACATCGCGGCCCAGTCTATCGACAGGCCGGTCGCCGGCGATGGGTGCGGGAGACTGGGCCCATGGATCGCGCCGACGGCCGGGACATCCTCGTCGACACCGACGGTGGACTCGACGACATGCTCGCGATACGCACGATCGCGCACCAGCAGCGGTTGTGGGGAGTGACCACCACGTGGGGCAACGTGTCGGCGACGATCGCCGCGCGCAATGTCGCACTGGCGGTGCCGGATGTCGACGTGTGGTGCGGCGACCGGACACCACCGGCCTCGTGGCGTCCGCGGCGATGACACGGTGTCGACGGCGCCGGCAACACGATCCGTGGCCGGCGACCGATTAGGCGCCCCCATCGGGAACCCGACTCCGCCGACGTGATCCGCGGCTTCGCCCGGAACCATCCCGGCGGCACGCTGCTCTGTCTGGGACCGCTGACAAACCTGGCACGCGTGATCATCGAGGACCCCACCGCTCTCACCGGCCTGGGGTCGATCGTGATCTCCGGTGGTGTCGGCTTCGGTGGTCGCGGGGTGCGCCAGCTGTCCGACACGAATACGCGTTGCGATCCGCGGGCCGCGGCGGTGGTTGCGCGCGCGGCGTCGCTACCGATCCGGTGGGTGGGACTCGACGTCAGCTCTGCGCTCGGTTTGCGCGCGGTCGATCTGCCGAGCAGCGGGATCGGCGACTTCACGTCCCTACGCGGCTATGGACTTCTGCGGCGCAACCGAGGGTTTCGCGGCTGGTCGGCGCCCTGTCACGATCTGGTCGCCGCGGCGGTTGCGCTCGACGACGACTGTGTACGGACCAGGCCGGGGCGGATGGCCGTGCGAGCCGACGTCTCGCCGGCGCACCTGATCGGAGTGCCTGGCGCAGACTCGGCACATCGGATCGCCACCGCCGTCGACGTCGATCAGGTCCGCGGATTCCTGACGCGGTGGACGTCGAACAGCTGAGGATCGGGGAGCGGATCGGCCCAGATCGCCGGGTCACCGCGCCGGCGGGTCCACGCGGCGACCCCGAAGACCAAGCCCCAGACGACGAGCAGCGCGACGGTGAGGCCCAGCCCGAAGTTGCGGTTCAGGATAGTGGCGTTCGCGATCTGATCGTCGGGCGGCCGCGGCAGGATGACCGGAAGTGCCAGGACGATGAGCACGTTCGACAGTCCCAGCGCGACCAGCAGCGTGCGGCTCCACCACAGCGGGAGCCGGTCGCGCAGCAGCCAGGAGATGCCGAGTGCGAGGGGTGCGAAGACGGCGTCGTGCACGATCAGGCCGGCCACGAGCCAGATCACCACCGACACCTTGTCGGCGGTCGAGAGGTCCCACAGCAGCCAGCCGCCATATCCGCAGGCGACGACGCCGCAGCCGATCAGGACCGCACGGATACCGCGCTCGACCATCACGAGACCCTGCCCATCACGACACCCTGCCCATCACGAGACCTCGATCCGGGAGACCCACTTCGTCTGCATCACGCCCGGCAGATTCGGCGCGATCAGACGGCAGGGGTAGCCGTGGTCGAGATTGAGCGTCTCGCCGTTGAGGCGCAACGCGATGAGGGTGAGGGGATCGGCCGACTGGGCGGCGGGCACATCGCTCACCCCATAGAGGCCCCGCTCCAGGGAGATCACCCGGATGCCGCGCGACCCGTCGCCGCCCACCAGCGCGGCCAGGTCGGCGAGGCGGACACCGGTCCAGGTGGCGCCGACGCTCCAGCCCTCCACGCACGCGATCGGCAGGTTGACGGTTCGTTGCGGGAGGAGGCGCAGGTCGTCGAGGGTCATGTCCCGGGTGACCTCCGCCCCGGCGACCCGGAGCCGGTAGCCGGCGTCGGTGGCCGGTTCGATCACCCCGGCCGCTTCTGCGGTGCGGTTGATCGGGAGTCCCTGGGGTCCGTCGCCGTTGCGTGGGGCGAGAAACGCGACCGGCCGTAGCAGGGGGATCGTCTGACCGGCGAATGCCAGCGCGCTGATGCCGCCCGCCGCCCAGGTGAGATTCAGGAACCCACGTCTGGTGAGTCCGGACGGCGCGCGGCGATCGGATGTCCGCCGGTCGACCGGGCCATCGAGTGCGGTGCGGATGATCGGCAGCTTGACGGCGATGTGGATGGCGAGCGCGCCGACCACCACGTAGGCCATCGCGTAGTGGGTGGCCGGGAAGAAGAACGACCACGGGTACCACTGTGCGATGTTCAGGAGTCCGGTCAGCAACTGGAAGATGCTCGCCGCCAACAGAACCGCGATCGATGCCCGCTCGAGGGCCCGAGCCGGTGAGCCGAGCAGCGGCTTCTCGAAGAGCTTCGGGTAGACCACCGCGAGTTTGGCCAGCAGGAGGGGGATCGCCACGCATCCGGAGATCACGTGCACGCCCTGCGTGACGCGATAGAGCCAGATCGGTCGGGAGATCCACTCGAACCAGCTGGGCGGATGTTGTATCCAATGGCTGAGCAGGCCGGTGACGAAACAGATCGCGAAACTGACCCCGAGCGCCACGCCGATCCGTGCGGTGACCCGTGGGCTACGCAGGCCCGGCGTGTCGTCGTCGGTGGTGGTCATGGCCGCGACATCTCCACAACTTGTCGGCCACCGTGCTCCCAGGTTCCTTCGATCGTCAATCCGCAGCAACCGCTGAGGTTTTCGGCTCCGAGCAGTCCGATCCGGGCCCAGGGGAACCACGAACTCGCGTACTCGTCGCCTTCGACGCGCACGGTGTCGTACTCGACGTGCTCGACGGCCGGATCGATCTCGACGACGATGGTCCCGCCCCGGTGCACCAGTTCGGCTGCGCGGGCCAGCACGCGCGCGGGGGCGCCACCGATGCCGACGTTGCCGTCGATGAGCAATGCGGTGGTCCAGCGTCCCTCCCCGGGGAGCGGTCCGTGGATATCGCGCAGCAGCACCGTGATCCCGCGTCGCCGTGCCATCGACACCGCGACGGTGGAACTGTCGACGCCCAGCGCGATCATCCGTCGCGCGACGAGCACGTCGACGAGTCTGCCGGGGCCACAACCGAGATCGATGGTGGCTCCGCGACACCGATCGGCGATCCTGGTGTCGAACTCGTGGTCCACGGACCCGGCCTCGACGGCGTCGACGTCGTCGACCCCACACCATCGGTTGACCGGCCACCGACGCAACTCCCCGTCCGCGGACCGCAGCACCGTGTGCCGGGAGGCGAACATCGCGTCGAACGGGTTGGGGCCCGGCAGGGACTCGGAGATCATCGCGTCACCGTTCCCAGATGTGCTGCCGTGCAGGCGAACTCACTGCCGTCCGGGCATGCACGGGCAACCGCGTCGACGTCGTCGGGGACGTCGACGTCCGACATCGTCGTGAGCAGGTGCACCGTCAGGCCGGCCCGGGCCAACGCGTCCCTGGTCAGCCGGCCGGTGTCGGGACGCGACATGGGTACCGTCGCCAGCGCCCGGGCGCCGCGGGCTCGGCTGGTGCCGAACGCCCACCAGCCGCCGTCACGGGCCTCACCGAGGACGCACGACCGTCCGCCCTCGAGCCCGGCCAGTCCGGCCTCGAGATCGTCGACGCGGACCTGTGGGGTGTCCATCCCGATCTGCAGCACCCGGTGGGCGCCCGTCGCCGCGGCGTCGAGGTGGGCGTTGGTCAGACGCTGGGCGAACCCGTCGCCGCGTTGGGGGATGAGCATGGCGTCGCGCAGCGCATCGGCGAGCTCGTCGGCGCGGCACGACGCCCCGAGATCACCCGTGTAGGCCACGATCACCTCGCTGTGGGCCACCTGCCGCGCGGTCCGCAGGGTGTCGAGCAACGCGGCCGCCGCCAGCGCTGCCGCCCCTCGGGGGCCGTACCGTGTCGCGAGCCGCGTCTTCGCCAGGCCCGGTACGGGCGCCTTCGCCACGATGAGCACCGCGGAGTCGGTCATCGCAGCACCATCACGAAATCGCGGGCCGCGCGTACCGAGCCCCGGACAGAGCCGGACACCTTGGACTGCCCCGCGGTGCGCACGGTGTACCGGACGTCCCGTTCGGTGACACGCAGTCCCGCCTGACCGGCCCGCAGGAGCAGCTCGACGGGATAGCCGCTCTGCCGGTCCGCGACACCCAGGCTCAGCAGCGTCTCGCGACGGATCGCGCGCATCGGCCCGATGTCGTGGATGGGCAGGTGGTAGCGGCGCCGGAGATAAGCGGCCACGGCGGCGGAGCCCGCTCGCGCGTGCAGGGGCCAGGTGCGTGGCGAATCGGGCCGGCGCCGACCGACCGCGAGGTCGGCTCCGCGGTCGAGCTCGGCGACGAGGTCGAGGAGATCGACCGGGTCCATCGATCCGTCACCGTCGATGGTGCAGACCACGTCGCGGTCGGCGGCGGTGACGCCGGCCGTCACCGCCGACCCGTACCCCGGCTCAGACTCGTACACCACGATCGCGCCCGCCTCCCGCGCACGATCGGCGGTCCCGTCGTCGGAGCCGTTGTCGACGACGATGCCCTGCATGCCGGCCGGAATCCGCGCCACCACGTCACCGATCGAGCCGGCCTCGTTGCGACACGGGATGATCACGGCGATCTCGTGGGGATTCACCCCTCTCACGGTAGGAGCCTCGGCGCTGCAGAAACAGGTCTTCGGTGATGACGGAAGTGTGACAACACCGCCGTCGGCCCCCGCGCCCGAGGGCCGAACCAATACCGTTGCACCATGGCCGAAACCGTGACCGAGGACGAACGGGACCCGACGAGTTCCGCGCCCGTCGGCCGGAACGGCCGGCCGACGGTGTTGCGAGACGTCGTAAGTGTCACGGTTGCAGTGCTTCTCGTGGCGGCAGCCGCGTACGTACCGTTGGTTCACGACCGTTCGCTGCTGGGGCGCATCTTCGCGCAGGCGCCACCGCTGTTCGCGAACTGGTTGCCGCACGACGGGCCGGGAACCGTACCGGCGATCGTCCTTGCCGTCCTCGCCGTGATCGCGATGCCGGCGATCTCCCGACGGGCGTCGTTCGTGGTGCTGTGCCTGGTCACGTGGGGATGGGCGATGGCCTGGACGGTGAGCCTCGCGTTGATCGACGGCCGGCAACGTGGCTACACCGGACGGCTGGAGCGGCCCGACGAATACCTGGCCGAGGTCCCGGGAGTCGACGGGATCGGCGCGATGCTGCGCGGCTTCTCCGATCGCATCGTCGACGGACAGCCGGATTCGTGGACGACGCACGTGTCCGGGCACCCGCCGGGCGCGCTCCTGACGTTCGTGGTCCTCGACCGGCTCGGCCTCGAGGGCGGGGGATGGGCGGGTACCTGGTGCATCGTGATCGGTACCAGTGCCGTCGCCGCCGTCATGATCACGGTGCGCAGGCTCGGCGACGACGGCTGGGCGAGGCGGTGCGCGCCGTTCCTCGTCCTGTTCCCGGGATGGGTGTGGGTCGGTGTCTCCGCGGACGGCTACTTCATGGGCGTCGCCGCGTGGGGAGTGGCGCTGCTCGCGATCGCGGCGACCTCGCGTGGACCCGCAGTCATCTGCTGGGCGGTCGGGGCGGGTGTACTGCTGGGCTTCTGCATCTTTCTCAGCTACGGGCTGGTCCTGATCGGTGCGGTGGCGGTCGCGGTGTTGCTGGCCGCCCGCACCGCCCGGCCCCTGCTGTGGGCCTGCATCGCGGCACTGGGCGTGGTCGCGGCGTTCTGGGCCGCAGGATTCTGGTGGCTCGACGGCTACCACCTGGTGGTCGACCGCTACTACCAGGGCATCGCCAGTGACCGCCCGTTCTCGTACTGGGGGTGGGCGAACATCGCGGCGACGCTGTGCGCACTCGGGCCGGCCGCGGCGGCCGGTGTGGGCCGGACGTTTCGGTGGCCACCGGGTGTGATGTGGCGTAGTGCGCCGACGCTCCTGGTTCTCGGCGGGTTGATCGCCATCGTCGCCGCCGACCTCAGTGCGCTGAGCAAGGCGGAGACCGAACGCATCTGGCTTCCGTTCTCGCTGTGGGTGATGGTGTCGGTGGGGCTGCTGCCGCGGCGTCATCAGCGGGTGTGGCTCATCGCGCAGGCGGGTCTGGCGCTGGCCGTCAACCACCTGCTGTTGACATATTGGTGAAGTGGAGACGGGTGATGGTGCGCATTCTGGTGGCCGACGACGACCGCGTGGTCGCCGATGTCGTGCGGCGATATCTCGAACGTGACGGGATGGACGTGACGGTTGTCGACAGCGGGGCGAAAGCGTTGTCCTGCATCGACGATGAAGCTGTCGACCTCGCCATCCTGGATGTGATGATGCCCGACGGCGATGGGATCTCCGTGTGCGAGAAGGTCCGTCGCGGTGTGCATGCCGATCTGCCGATCATCATGCTGACCGCGCTCGGAGACGAGGACGACCGTGTCGCCGGACTCGAGTCCGGCGCCGACGACTATGTGGCGAAGCCGTTCAGCCCACGAGAGTTGAGTCTGCGCGTGCAGTCGGTCCTGCGCCGGGCCTCCGCCACGCGGGTGACGCCGGATGCCGACCATCTGACCGACGGCGGAATCCGCGCCGACCCGGCAGCGTGTGCCGTCGTCGTCGACGGGCGTTCGGTGTCCACGACGAAACGCGAGTTCGACCTCCTCGTCTTCTTTCTCGGCAACCGGGACGCCGTGTTCACCCGTGAGGAACTGTTGGATCAGGTGTGGGGCTGGAGTTTCGGCGACATCTCCACGGTGACCGTGCATGTGAAGCGGCTGCGGGCGAAGCTCGGCGCCGCGGCGCGCATCGAAACGGTCTGGGGCCGGGGCTACCGCTGGAACACCGCGACACCCGACGGAAGGACGCCCCGATGACCACCGAGACGCTGCGCATCTTCGCCGTGGCGCTGGCCATGACCGCGCCGATCGCCGCAGCCGGGGCCGGTGTGCTCTATCTGATCCGGGGGATGTCGCTGCGCGCCAACATGGTCGCCATCATCCTCGTACCGCTGGCCGCCACCTTCACCGCGATCTACGGGGTGAGTGGATTCATGTTCACCGACGACAGTTCACGGGTCGCGGCCGTGCTCGCCGCGGTCGCGCTGGTCACGGCGCCGCTCGCGCTGATGCTGGGTCATCTGCAGGCCAAACGCACCGTGTGGGAGCGGCAGATGCGCGAACAGGAGCGGGCGGCCGAACATTCGCGGCGGGAGCTGATCGCCTGGGTCAGCCACGACCTGCGCACCCCGTTGGCCGACATCAAAGCGCTCGCGGAAGCGTTGTCGGATCAGGTGGTGACCTCACCTGACGAGATCGAGGAGTTCGCCCGCGAAATCGACACCAACACCGTTCGCCTGTCGCAGATGGTCGACGATCTCTTCGAGATGTCGCGCATCCACTCCGGGGCGATGACACTGGAATTCGAGCCCGTCGACGTGCGCGAGGTGGTCGACGAGGTCACCACCGCGCTGGGCAGTGCCGCCCGGCGCGCCGAGGTGAGCATCGGGGTCACCGCCCCCGATCGGCCGGTGGTGGCCACGGCCAGTTCGACGGCGTTGTCGCGCGTGTTGACCAACCTGGTCGTCAACGCGATCGCACACACCCGCCGGGGCGGTGCGGTGGACCTGGTGGTCACCGATGCGGGCGGGAGTGTGTCCATCGTGGTCGATGACGACGGCACCGGTATTCCGCCGGAGGACCTATCACGCATCTTCGAGATCGCCTACCGGGGGACCACCTCGCGGACACCCGTCAACGGTGCCGGACTCCCGGTCGGATCGGGGATGGGTTTGGCGATCGCACGCGGGCTGGTCGACGCCCACGCGGGCGAGATCATCGCATCGAACACGGTGCGGGGCAGCAGGTTCGAGGTGTTGTTGCCGAGGTCGCCGACTGCTCGGCGGGCGGTGGGAACCGAGACCGGGCGGCTCGGCTGAGGTCTTCTCGGCGTGTTGTCGGAGGATCAGCGCGCCGGCGCACGCAGTGGTGCGGTGGCGAACTCGGCCAGCCCCTGCTCTGGTGACACCTGCGCGGTGAAGCCGAGGACGTCGCGTGCCCGTGCGGGATCGGCGACGATGTGGCGGATGTCGCCCGGCCGCAGTTCGCCGGTGATCACCGGCGAAGGGCCGTCGATCTGTCGTGCGAGGATCTCGGCGACCTCGCCGATGGTGATCGGCCGGCCGGAGCAGACGTTGAGGGCACTGAAACCGTCTGTGTGCGTGCCGATCGCCGCCACGTTGGCCGCGGCGACGTCGTCGACGTGCACGAAGTCGCGCATCTGGCCGCCGTCCTCGAAGACCAGTGGCGCCTGCCCGGAGGCGAGTCGGGACCGAAAGATCGATGCGACACCGGCATATGGTGTGTCCCGGGGCATCCCGGGGCCGTAAACATTGTGATAGCGCAACGCGACCACCGATCCGCCGGTCGCCACCGACCAGGCGCGGGCATAGTGCTCCTGGGCCACCTTGCTGGCCGCGTACAGACTCGCCGGACGCAACGGCGCATCCTCGTCGGTCAGCTCCCACGTGATCGGCCGGCCGTCCGCCGTGTGGTACTCGAAGTCGCCCAAGCGTGTTCGGTCCGGGTCGCGGGCCGGCGGGCTCTCGACCGGCTCTCCGTCCTCGGTGCGGAGCCGGCCGGACCCGTAGACCACCATCGACGACGCGAGCACCAGTCGTCGGCAGCCGACACGGTGCATGGCGGCCAGCAGAGCTGCGGTTCCGAGGTCGTTGTGCCGGGCATAGAGCGGCGCGTCCGACAGGGTCACGCCCATACCCACCATCGCCGCCTGATGGCAGACGACGTCGACACCGTCGAGATGGGCGGCGATGGTGTCGACATCGGTGATGTCGGCCCGGATGACATCGGACGGCGTGGAGGCGTCGGCGCCGTGCGCCTCGGCGATCATGGCGTCGACCGCGACAACCTCGACGCCCATCTCCCGCAGTTGCGCCACGATCCGGCCACCGATGAAACCGGCTGCGCCGGTGACCATCACCCGCGTCACGTGATGTCCAGCATGATCGCGTCGACATCGTGGTCCCCGGCGGCGCCGGGGGACTCGGCGTGCGGATCGATGTCCCGGATCGCGGCGAGGAGCAGAGTGGCGAAAGCCGGCAGATTCTTGGAGAACTCGGCGAACACCTCGGATGCGGTGACACCCTCGCCTTCGCTGACTCCCGCATCGAGATCGGTCACCAGGCAGGCCGTCGCGTAGCCCATCTGTAGTTCACGGGCGAGGACCGCCTCGGGGTGGCCGGTCATGTTGATGACCGACCATCCCTGGGCCGCGTACCACCGGCTCTCGGCGCGCGTGGAGAACCGCGGCCCGTCGATCACGACGAGGGTGCCGCCGTCGCGGGCGTCGCCGTTGCGCACCAACGCCTGCCGCAGATCCGGACAGTACGGGTCGGCGAAGGATACGTGGATCGGGCCGTGCGAATGTCCGTCGGGTAGCCGGTCGAAGAAGGTCTGGGGACGCCCGGTCGTGCGATCCACGATCTGGTCGGGGATCACCACGGTTCCCGGCCCGGCGTCGAGTTGCAGCCCGCCAACCGCCGACGCGCTCAGAATCTTGCGGACCCCGAGGGAGCGCATGGCCCACAGGTTCGCGCGATACGGCACCGTGTGCGGCAGGTACTCGTGACGGGTCCCGTGCCGGGGAAGGAAGACGATCCGCCGCCCGTCGAGCACGCCCTCGGTGAGCGGAGCCGACGGGGTGCCGAAGGGTGTCGACACATGTCGGGAGACGACGTCGGTGAATGCGGCCTCCTCGGCCAGCCACGAATAGAAACCCGAGCCGCCGATCACGCCGATCGCCGCGTTGTGTTCGACCATGCTGCCATCTTGGAGGACGACGGGCCGCGGGGCCAGCGAAGCCATCGGCGGTCACACTTTCGTCACCACGGCCGCCGACGCCGCGCGTGGCCGGCGGCCACCGGCAGTCACGAGGCCAGTCGTCGGAACTCGCTGCGATGGAACACGATCGGTTCCACCTCGGTGTCGGTGTCGTGCACGAAGTGGTCGTGTACCGCCATCACGACGATCGCGTGGTCGCCGGCGGGAACCTGCTGCTCGACGGACACGTCGAGCCAGACGGCGCAGCCGCGGACGAACAGTGCGCCGTCGGCGTGGGTCTCGGTGTCGATCCCGGAGAACCGGTCACCGCTCTTGGCAGCCAGGGCCCGGGCCGCGGTGTCCTGCGTCGAGCTCAGCACGCTGATCCCCAGCCGTTCTCGGGCGGCGAGCCGTGGCCATGTGGTGGAGGTGTTCTGGACGCAGAACGCGACCAGCGGCGGGTCGAGCGAGACCGGCACGAAGGTGCTCGCCGCCATCCCGATCCGCTCCGATCCGGTGTCCGCGCAGATCGCGATCACGCCGGCCGGGACATTCGCGAACACTCGACGGAGCACGGCGCCGTCGGACTTCGGTGCGGTCACGGCGCCTCCGTCCGGCTGGTCCGGCCGAAAACCCGGGCCCAGCGTTCGGCATAGTCGGCGATTCGGCTGTCGGTGGTGTACGTGGAGTCGATGAGGTAGAGACCGGGCGCGGGGCAGGTCGCGCCGAGTTCCACCAAGACCGGTTTGAGCAGCAGGTCCGGTGCCATCGCGTGGCCGGGACCGGCCCCGAGCATCAGTGGCACGGCGGTGACATCACGCAGGCCGTCGCCGGTGGCGAACTGGTCAAGGAACAGCTTGAGGACGCCGGTGTAGCTGGCCTTGAAGGTAGGACTGGCGATCACCACGAGATCGGACTCCGCGACGCGCTGCACGGCCGCGCCCACCGAGTCGTCACCCCAGCCGAGTAGCCCGCTGCCCAGTTCGACCACGTCGATGGTGGCGTCGGGTTCGGTTCCGGTGAGCGCGACGGCGAGCCGGCTGGCGGCATCGAGGGTGCGAGACGCCGGCTTGGGGTTGCCGACGACGACGGTGGTGGTCACTTGTCTTCCTTCCGATGAGCGGGTCGGGCCGCTGATGGCCTGGATGTGTCGATCAAGTTCGGGATTCGGCGGTGCGGCACAGATAGCCGACCGCCCGGTCGAGCGACCACACCTCCGCCATCTTCTGCTGCATGTCGAACAGGTTCGAGGCGTGGATCGCCGGGTCGCGGTCACCGACCGCGTCGGCCACGACGATCGGGACGTAGCCGTGTTGCATCGTGTCGAGCGTCGTGGCGCGCACACAGCCGCTGGTGGACAGACCTGCGATGAGCACGGTGTCCACACGCATCGAGGTCAGATACGAGTTGAGCGAGGTCCCGAAGAACGCGCTCGGGTACTTCTTGGTGATCAGGAGCTCGTCGTCGACGGGTTCGAGTCCGTCGATCGGATCGGCGTAGGGGCTGCCGTCACAGAACGCGACCAGGGTTCCCGCCTTCTTGAAGAAGATGCCGGCGTCGACACCGTCGGCTCGTAGCCGGACCTCGGTGAACACCACCGGAATACCGGCCGAGCGTGCGGCGTGCACCAGCGCCCGCATCGCCTCCACGTTCTCCTCGACACCGGCGTAGAGCGGACACTCCGGCTCGACATAGGCGCGCGCCGGGTCGACCACCACCAGCGCGGGTCGGTCACCCGGTTGCAGTTCCTGCCCGAAGCCCGCCTGCGCGTAGTCGGCGGCCTGGCGGGTCCGGTCGTCGGATGGGAACGGATTCATGCGGTTTCCTTCGGTCGGTCGGCGCCGTGGGGTGCGGTCGTGGTGAACGGACGGGGCGAATCGGCGGTGCGCCGTGGAAATCCGAGGCACACCGCCACGCCTACTGCTGCGAGGCCGGTGAGGACCAACCCGGCGATGGTGACATTGTCCACGAACAGGTCGATCCCGCTCGTGGTCAGTGCGCCTGGCGTTCCCGCATAGGCGGCCTGGCGCGCGGCGGCGTCGAGGCCGACGGTGAGTACGGCCAACACTATGGCTGTGCTGAGCAAATTGCCCACGTTCTGCAACGTCGAGCGCAACCCGTTGGCGATGCCACGACGGTCGGACTCCACCGACAGCATCAGTGCGCTGGTGCTCGGGGTCATGAAAAGACCGACGCCGCAACCGATGACCGACAGCGCGACGGTCACCACCGCTGTGCCGCCACCTGCGGACAGTGCGATCGTCGTGGCCAGCAGCCCGACAGCGGTGAGGCCCATGCCGCAGGACGACAGAGCCCGCGGGGAGAACCGGTTGACCAGGTGCCCGGCCGCGTACGCGGCGATCACCGTGCCCAGGGCCATCGGTGTCACGAGCAGACCCGCGACGAAGGGTGATGACCCGTCGACCGCCTGTGCGAACATCGAGATCAGCAGCGGCACAGCGTAGGTCGCGACTGCGATCAGCAGCGCCGCCAGCAGGACCAGTCCGATACCGCGGCTGCGGAACAGGGACAGATCCACCAGCGGATGCCGGCGGCGTACCTGCACGACGATGAACGCGGCTGCGGTCACGGCGGCCGCGGTCCAGAACGCCCATGGCGTCTCCGTGAGGCCGGGTGTCAAGGCCAACACGATCAAGGTGAGCAGGACACACGACAGGATCGCGCCCGCCAGATCGAACGGTTCTCGGTGTGACGCCGGTGGTCCCATCCGCGGAATCACCGCCAGCGATGCGACCGTGGCCGTCGCCGCGATCGGCAGGACCGCGAGAAACATTCCACGCCACCCGAATACGGCGGTGGCCGCACCGCCGACAACCGGGCCGATCACCTGTGCGACCGCGGCCACCGTCGCATTGGAACCCAGTGCGCGTCCCAGCTGCCGCGGTGCAAAGGTGTCGGTGAGCAGGGACGTGTTGTTGGTGACCACAGCGGCTGCACCGATCCCCTGCAGCACCCGGGCGGCGATCAGCCACCCGGCCGTCGGCGAGAACACGCACAACGCGGTCGCCGCTGTGAACACCACCAACCCGCAGAGGTAGAGCGGGCGACGACCGACGATGTCTGACAACCGGCCGAACACCAGGATCAGCGCGGTCGTGACCACCATGTAGCCGAGCAGAATCCAGGTGGCCTGCGCGGCGGACGCCCCGAGTTCACGGGTCAGCGTGGGCAGGGCGACCGTGAGGCCGCTCATGCTCACGAAGACCGCGACGACGCCGGTGCTGGTGGCCGCGAAAACCCGCCACGGATGGGGATGCTGCGGGGCGGCCTCCGTGCTCAGGCGGCCTCGGGACGGATGTCGGCGCGGCACTTCATCAACGGCTGGATGCGGGTGCCGAAGTTCTCGATGCCTTCGACGAAATCGTCGAAGGTGAGCATGATCCCCTTGATCCCGTCCACGGCGGCGATCTCGTCGAGCATCTTCGCGACGGTCTCATACGACCCGACCAGGGTCCCCATGTTGAAGTTCACCGCACCCTCGGGCAGCGAGATCGTCTTCGCGGTCGACGAGTCGTCGGCGTTGGTGTCGGTGGCCGACTGATCGGCCATGTAGCCGAGGGCGGCGAGGTCGGCGTTGTCGTGGTAGTCCTGCCATTTCGCCTGTGCCGCTTCGTCGGTCTCGTCGGCGATTACCATGAACAGGGTCATCGCACCCATGTCCCGGCCGGCGGCGTCTGCCTCACGCATCAAGTTCGCGGTCGCCTCGGTGATGGCGGTCGGCGTGTTGATGCCGGCGCCCAGGATGAAGTTGAAGTCGGCCATCTCGGCGGCGAACTTCATGCCGTTCTTGGACTGTCCGGCGGCGACGATCGGGACCGACCCGGCGGCCGGCTGTGGGGAGAGGACGCAGTCGTCCATCTCGTAGTAGGAGCCCTTGAAGTTGCTGACGCCGTCGGCCCACAGTTCCCGCATCACCTGCACGTATTCGGCGGCATGGTCGTAGCGCCTACCGAAATGCTCCTCGCCCGGCCACAGGCCCATCTGGCTGTATTCGTTTGGTGCCCAGCCGGTCACGATGTTGATGCCGAACCGTCCGGGAGCGACGGAATCGATCGTGGTCGCCATCCGGGCGACGATCGCCGGCGGCAGCGTGAGGATGGGGGTGGACGCGAACAGCTTGATCCGGTCGGTGACCGCGGCGAGGGCGGACATGAGCGTGAACGACTCGAGGTTGTGATCCCAGAACTCGGTCTCGCCGCCGAAGCCACGGAGCTTGATCATCGAGAGCGCGAAGTCGAGGCCGTAGTGTTCGGCCTTCTGCACGATGGTCTTGTTCAGTTCGAAGGACGGCATGTATTGCGGAGCGCTCTTGGAGATGAGCCAGCCGTTGTTGCCGATGGGGATGAAGACGCCGATTTCCATGACTTCGAATGTATGCAGGGCTTTTTTCCGGTCGGTGGCTGCCGCGTAACGGCTTTGTTGCGCGCGTCAAGGGATTGACGGAGGTGGTGCGGCAGTCCCGCGCTGCACCCAGTCGACACCGAACTGCCGGTGAACCGGAGCGCCGGCGGCACCGTCGATGCGGGCGAGGAGGAGCTCCGCCGCGGCCAGCGCCATGTCCTCCAGGGGTTGGCGCACGGTCGTCAGGTCGAGGATCGACCACCCGGAGATGTCGAGATCGTTGTACCCGACCACCGAGAGATCTTCCGGCACAGCGATTCCGAGACGCTTTGTCGCGTCCAGAGTGCCGAACGCGACGTAGTCGGTGATGCAGAAGACCGCCGTCGGCGGGTCGTCGCGGTCGAGTAACGCGAATCCTCCGTCGAGGCCGGTCTTCGCGTCGACCGCACCGCGGTGCGTGAGCGCATCGTCGATGACGATGCCGTGCCGCTCCAGCGCCTCCCGGAACCCGGTTTCGCGCAGCTTGACGCTGGCGTTGTCGAGTGGGCCGGAGATCAACCCGATCCGGCGGTGGCCCATCGCGACGAGGTGATCGGCGACGAGCCGTCCGCCGCCGACGTTGTCCGAGGTCACGCGATCGACGCGGCCGGCCTGGCTGCCGTCGACGTCGCGGTTGAGGATGACCAGTGGGATCTTCCAATCGATCATCTCCGAGACGATGGGTGAATCGAGGCGGGCGGAGATGAAGACGACGCCGTCGACGAGCCCACCGCGCAGCGCCCGGATGTCGCCGTCCAGCGAGCCCTCGGTGCGGTCACTCATCAGCAGCACCCGGTAGTCGTCGCGCGCGAAACGGTCCTGCAGGGTGTTGACCAGGGTCGGATACGACGGATTGCGCAGGTCCCCGCTCACGACCGCGATCGACGACGATCGTCGCGTGATCAGACTGCGGGCGGTCACGTGCGGGACGTAGCCCATCTCTTTGGCCAGCGCCTGGATCTCGTCGCGCGTCTCCTTGATCACCCGCGGGTCGTCGCGCAGGGCGCGGGAGACCGTCGACTGGGACACCCCGGCACGACGGGCGACGTCGTAGCCGGTGACGGGCTTGTTCCGCACGGATCAGATTGTAGGTATGGCCTCGCCGTCAGGTGCGCCGGGAACATTCTCCGGATCACGTCGCGTCTGATCGGTGTCCGGTCGCCGACCGGCTACGTCACACACATCACCGGTAGGAGAACACCATGATCGTCGCAGTCTGGAACCTCGGGGTCGCCATCTGGAATCTCGTCGTCGCCATCATCTAGTGACGCCAACCCTCGGCCCGCACACCAGAGCACGGTGTGCGGGCCGAGAGTGTTTGCACGACCCGGTCTCGGGGCACGCTGTCGCCATGCCCGACCCCGACGAGCTCGATCCCGACATGCCGAACGAGTACGACGACAAGCACTCGGCGATGCCCACGGCCGACGATCCGGAGATCGGCGAGACCGACCGCATCGCCGAGGAGAAGGACATCTACAAAGGTGCGTCCTCGGACGGCCACTCGGATCACGGCCACGCGGTCGGTGGGAGCGAGGGTACCGCCGACGGGCAGTGAATCGGCCGTCGACGGTTACGTCAGCTGCCGTCAGGCCTCGGCGCGGAGGGTGAGCATCGTGATCTCCGGTGGCGCCCCGACCCGCACCGGCGGACCCCACGCGCCTGCGCCGCGAGTGGTGTAGAGCGTGGTGTCGCCGATCTGGTCGAGCCCCTCCAGAGATGGCTGCTGCAGCGGCACCAGATACTGGATCGGCCACATCTGCCCGCCGTGCGTGTGCCCGGAGACCTGCATGGCCACCCCGAGCTCGGAGGCCTCGTCGGCCTGGAGTGGTTCGTGGGCGAGCAGGAGAACGAACTGCTGCGGGTCGAGGCCTGTCAGCGTCGCCGGCAGATCCGGCTCGTAGGGTTCGGGGGCGGTGTAGTCGTGGATGCCGGCGAGTTCGATGGACGCGCCGTTGCGTTCGAGCGTGACCCGCTCGTTGCGCAGCGTCCGCACACCGACTTTCTCCCACTCGTCGAGCCAGGCGCCGCCGTCGTCGGAGTAGAACTCGTGGTTTCCGCTGACCCCGAAGACGCCCAGCGGGGCGGTCAGTTCGGCGAGCGGCGCGATGTCGGCGCCCACCAGGTCGATGGTTCCGTCGCTGACGTCGCCGGCGATGACGATCAGATCGGGGCGTTGCTCGTTCACCAGGTCGACGACGCGCTGTGTGAACTCCGCGCTGTGCGCGGGACCGACATGCAGATCGGAGATGAGGGCGACCCGGACGTCGTCGAAGCCGGCGGGAAGTCGGGCCAACTCGACCTCCTGCTGCACGACCTGCGGCCGAGCAGCTTCCACCACGCCGTAGGCCGTGGTCGCGACCGCAACCACCACCACGCCGGCGGTGGCGACCCGCAGCACCTTCAGATGCCGACGCGCGGCATCCTCGCCGGCCGTATGACGGATACGACGGAATATGCGCACGATGAACGAGACGATCCCCACGACGGCCAGCCCGAGAAACAGGTACAGCACGGCCCCCATCCAGGTCAGGCCTACGAACGCGGGAATCCGGAACCGGGCCGGATCGAGCACCCTGCCCGTGCCGACCCCGACCACGGCCAAGGCCCACAGCACCACGAGGGTCACGTCGGCGACCACGGACCACGGACGGGGGAGGGCGGTGGCGCGGACGAGACGTCGGTGCAGCCAGAAGGTGATCAGCGCGAGGAACAGCGCGGCGAAGAGGAGCATCGGCACGGCGTCGACGGTATCCGATCGGGTTCTGCGGGCCTTCTGACCTGCCCTGATCGTCGGCGACCCGGGCCGTGGATCAGACCACGCAGTAGCCGTCCGGAAGCGGTTCGCGCCCGGTCAACGCCATCAGCAGCAACGGTCCGTCGCCCCGTGCGATGGCGATCCGGCCCAGCAGGCCGACGGCGTCGTCGGCCACGTTCGCGGGCAAGGTGAGCGATTCGCCGAGGGCGCGCGCCAAGTCGAGGCCATGCACAGCGAGTTCGAAGACCCGCGTCGGGACATAGTCGCCGAATCGGATTCCCCCGAACGGGGTCTCGATCGCGCTGTCGGGGTCGGTGCTGTGCAGGGCGGTCATGGCCTCCTCGACCATCGCCGAGATGCGCCCCACCGGATCGTCGCCGAGATCCGCCCCGGCCTGTACACCCCGGGCGCTGACCGCGGCCTGATCGAACGCGGCGGTTGCCAGGTAATAGTCGGCCGCGTCGGCCAGCGTGATGTCGGCGGCCGGCGTGTATGCGTAGGTCGCGACCGTTTTGAGTGCGCGGCTCGTGTGCCCGACGAGGGACCTGATGTTCCAGTCGCCGAGACCCGGGTCGTTCCACCGGTCGTCGGGTACCTGCCGAGTCAGTGCGACGAACCGGTCGGCAGCTGCTCGGAACGTCTCGATCTGGGCAGACATGGACGCAAGTGTATTGCGATGGCGGATACTGATCAGCTGTGGAACAGCTCGCGATCCAGGATCGTCTCTTCCCGACCATGAACTGCTTCGGCTGCGGTCCGGCGAACAGTCGCGGGCTGCGGCTCAAGAGTTATGCCGGCGACGAGTACGTCTCGGCCACCTTCACGCCCTGGCCCGAGCACGACAACGGGATCGGATTCCTCAACGGCGGCATCATCGCAACCCTGCTCGACTGCCATTCGGCCGCCGGGGTCATGAACGAGGCGTCGGTTCGCGGCTGGCAGGCCTTGGACGGCGCCCTGCTGCCGTTCGTGACCGCCGGCATCGACGTGCGGTATCTGCGCCCCAGTCCGCTCGACAGTCCTGTGGACTTGCGGGCGGTCATCATCGAGTCGTCGGAAGCCGAGATCATCTGCGATGTCGAACTCCGCCACGACGACAAGACCCGCGCCACCGGTCGTGCGGTGTGGAAACGGTGGCGGCCGCGGTAGCCGAATCCGGAGTCACCGGCGGCACCAGTGAGCCGCAAGTGAACCCCAAGCCCGCTCGGTGAACCTCGTCGGTGGACACACCGAACACGAGGAGCGCGCCATGGCTGTCTGCCCGTCGATCCGTCGTCGACCCGGACGAGGTCTGCGGCGGCGCTGGGATTCCGTATTGGACACGACCGCCACCGCGGTGCCTCAGCTGCTGATCGTCGGTGTGCTCGCGTTCGCCGGCGCCGAGGCATCGGCTCTGCCGCCGGACCGCACCGACGTGCCGCCACTGGTGGTCGTGGACTCCGCGCGCTGATCCGGCCGGCCGTCACCGGCGGATTCTGGCCCCCGACGGGACGCGCGCGCCGCCCTCGACCCGGGCGCCCTTGGTGATGTGGGCGCCCGTGCCGACTAGGGTGATCTTCTCCGTCGGCACCGGTCGTGACCGCGGACGACCACCGACCGTCGCGTCATTGCCGATCACCACGTGCTCGTCGACGATCGACCAGGACACCGTGGCGCCGGACTTGATCACGGTGTCGGAGAACACGATCGAGTCGACGACGGTGGCGCCCTGCTCGACTCGCACCCCCGGACCGATGACGCTGCGTCGTACGGTCCCGGCGATGTGCGCGCCGCTGGAGACCAGACTGTCGGCGACGACCGCTCCTGCGCAGATGCGGGCGGCCGCGCGCTGGGGCTGTCGTGTCAGGACCGGCCAGTCCGGCTCGTCGAGCTCGATCGTCCCGTCGATCAGGTCGCGGTGCGCCTTCAGGTAGGTCTCCGGGCGTCCGGCGTCGATCCAGTACCCCGACATCGGATGTGCCACGGTCTTGCCCCGGGCGACGAACCACGGGAGCAGGTGCTCACCGTAGTCGCCGAGCCCGGTGTCGCCCGGATCGTCCGCGTCGCCGTCGGTTCTCGACGCGAGTTCCTCGAGTGCGGTCACGAGCACGCTCGGCCTGTACACGAAGATCTCTGCCGCGACGACCGACGTCGTCGGCCGCTCGGGTTTGTAGCGGAAGTCGGTGACCGTGCCGTCCTTGCGATAGGTGACCGTCGCGTGCGCCGACGCCTCGTCGCGGGGGCACGTGGTCGTCACCACCGTGCACTCGGCATCCGCCGCGCGATGCGTGTCGAGGACGTCGTCGAAATCGAGTGTGTACACGTGGTCGGCGCTCATCACGATCACCGCCTCGGCATCGCGGTCGCGAATCGTGCGGCGGATGCGGTACAGCAGGTCCGCGTTGCCGGTGGCGAAGCCGTCCTCGGTGGCGGGGGCGTCGGTCTGTTCGGGCAGCACGAAGCGCAGGCCGCCCCGCGTGCGGTCGAGCTCCCACGGGCGCCCGCCGGCCACCCGCTCGAGCAGCGAGTGCGCCTCGTACTGAACGCACAACCACACCTCGTCGATCCCGCTGTGGTGCAGATTCGACAACGGGAAGTCGATGAGCTGGTAGTTCCCGCCGAACGGCAGCGCCGGTTTCGCCCGGTTCTCGGTGAGCACCTCCATCCGGGAGCCCTTGCCGCCCGCCTGCACGATCGCCACCACGTTCGCTCTGCTCATCTGTCCAGAATGCACCCACTGGTCCCTGAGGAGCGTCCAAGCCTGCGAGGATGCGTCACGAAGGGCCTTCGTGACGCCCGCTCCTTCGTCGCGTGCTCCTCAGGCAGCAGCATGGGTTGCGTGCTCCTCAGGCAGCAGGGGGCGGCCTCACTTCTTGAGGCGACGACTCCCCGCGTGCCAGTCCTCCTGAACACCCACCTCGTCCGGGTCCACCCCGAAGGCCACGAGCTGCGGCTTCTCCCGCAGACTTCGCTTGAGCTCGGCGAACCCGGGGAAGCGGGCCAGGCCGATGACGTGGTCCCAAAGTTCGACGGCCTCGGCGTCGCCGGGCAACCGGCTGATCACCGGTCCGAAGAAGGCCACCCCCTCGGGCGGTTCGAACTGGATGATCGGTGTGCCGACGTCACGTCCGGTCAGCGCCAACGCGGCATCGGTCTCGGCCTGGATCTCGTCGTCGAACGAAGTGTCGTCCAGGGCGTCGACGTGGTGCGACGGCAGCCCTAGTTCGTCGAGGATCGGCGCCAGGAAGTCCGCGGTCCCGCGGTGGTCTCGGCTCTCGACCATGTAGGTGCCGGTGTGCGAGTCGAAGATACGGGTGCCGAAAGCGGGGTACAGCGGTTCGATCGCGGCGCTGCCGTCCTCACGCCGGACGCTCGCCGCCACCCGCAGCAGCCGTAGCCCCGCTGTGTGGCCGGCCTCGTACTCGGGCGGGAAGTGGGACGCATAGTCGATGTGCGCGTTGAGAAGTCGCAGCGAGATGAACCGCCAGTCGACGGTGTAGTCCCGCTGCGCCTGCACTTTCCGAACCCACTTGCTCGTCATCCAGGCGAACGGGCACACGGGGTCGAAGTAGAAGTGGATGTCGGCGTCGGGCATGAGTGTCGCTTTCGTCGCGGACGAGGTCGGTCTCAGTCGACGGTAGCGCGGACGTGCGGCCGGTTGTGGACGCTTCGCATCTGTCCACAAATCGGTTGCCCGACCGAGCCGGGGTCTTACCGCGTGACAGTCTCGGCCACATGGAAATTCGAAACGCACTACACTGCCATCATGACCGGTCAGGCCCACATCCACTTGCTGTCGCTGGATGAGTGGCGGGCACTCGGCGAGGACAACGGAGTCCGGGTCGAGCTGCAGGAAGGCGTACGCATAGTGTCGCCCCGGCCGACCCCTTCGCACGCACGGGTCGCCTTGAGCATCGCTCGACAACTCATGGACCAGATTCCCGCCGGCCTCGAGGTGCTTCCAGAGGTTGACGTCGTCATCGACCCGCGCATGCCGCCGACGGTCCGAATCCCCGACCTCATCGTCCGCCCGACCGCAGCCGATGATGCACAGATCGGCGCAGATCAGGTGATCCTCGCCGTCGAGGTCGTGTCGCCGGGTTCGCGTCGCACCGACCGGGTGACCAAGAGCAGCGAGTACGCCGAGGCCGGTATCCCGCACTACTGGATCGTCGACGAAGACCACGCCGTCACCGCACTCCGTCTCACCGACGCCGGGTACGAAGCGACCCGTTACGACAGCACGATCGTGACATCGTCGCCGTGGCCGCTGCGTATCACTCTCGACTGAGTCTTTCCGAATCGAGTACTCGATCGACGGCGGTGGTCGATACTGGTCGTCAATGACGCGGCGTCGACGACTCCGAGACGAAAGCGGCTGACAATCAATGAGTTCCCGCACGACCATGGTGATCACCGGCGCCAGCGACGGCATCGGCGCGGTCACCGCGCGAGCCTTGGCGGGCCCCGACATCGACATGGTGGTGGTGGGACGCTCCGCCGACAAACTCGAGGCGATCACCGCCGACACGGGCGCCACCGGCCTCACAGCGGACTTCTCCCGGTTCGACGACGTCCGCGACCTTGCGAAACAGGTGCACAGCCGTTTCGGTCATATCGACCTGCTGCTCAACAATGCCGGCGGAACCTTTGACGCCGAGACCCGCACCGAAGACGGACACGAACCGCATTTCCAGATCAACCACCTGGCGCCGTTCCTGCTCACCAACTTGCTGCGCGAACAACTCGCCGCCGCCGACCGAGGGGCGCTGGTACTCAACACATCGAGCATCGGCAACCTGATCGGCCGGGTCGACCTGTCCGACCTGGACCGACAACGCGGACGCGGCTCGAACACCTTCGCCTACGGCACCAGCAAACTCATGAACATCATGTTCACCAGAGGAATCGCCCAGCGCTGGACCGACGACAAGATCTATTCCGCCGCAGTTCATCCGGGCGCCGTGGCGACCAGTTTCGGACGCGGATCGTGGGTGTTCGGACTGTACTACCGAACTCCGCTACGTCACCTCGGCACCATCACACCCGAACAGGGTGCGGAGCCACTGATCACGCTCGCCCGCCGAGGCGCAGACCCCGAGATCAACGGCGTCTACTTCCACCGTCACCGTGCCCGCGGACTGGAGAACCCGCAGGCCCGGCACCACGACGTCATCGACGGATTGTGGTCGGCATCGGCCGAGCTGGTCGGCCTGACATAGCGAGCAGATGTGGGGAGCCGCACAGCCCGCCCACCCGCACGGTCCGTAGACTCCGTGCCATGTTCTCAGCTCAGACTTCGCGGCCGCTGACCCGTCGACCACGATGGACGTCGAGGCTCGTGGCCGCCGCGTTGGCGGCCCTCGCGAGCGGTGTGGTCATTCAGGCCCCGAACGCCAACGCGGACATCATGATCGGCGGATACTCGGTCGGCGGCGAGATCGGCGACGCATACCTGGGCAGCGGCGGGGTCTTCAAGTGGGGCGCCCCGACGGCCGCCGAGGCGGCGGCCGCGCAGGGTGGACGTTTCCAGACCTTCGCGCGTGATGTCTCCTTCTACACCCACCCGTCGGTGGATGACGGGACCGCACACCAGGTCGGCGGCGCGATCCGGGCCCGGTGGGCGAAGGCCGGCTGGGAACGAGGGCCGCTCGGGTTCCCGACCAGCGACGAAGATAGGGCGGGCAGCGGCCGCGCCAACGAGTTCCAGGGCGGCGTCATCTGTTGGAGCAAAACCGGCGGTGCCCAGATCGTGTGGGGCGAGATCCAGCGGAAATGGGAGGATGCCGGGGGTGCTCGGGGCTACTACGGCGTGCCGCTCGGCGGCGAATACCGAGTGGGCTCGCGCTTCGCCCAGGACTTCGCCAACGGCACCATCTTCTGGCCCTGAGAGCTGTCGTCTGCGCTTACCGCCGGTATTCGGTGGTAAGGGTGGAGTGGGCGGGGTCCTTCGACAGCAGAGGCGGGTCATGAGCACAGCGGACGACTGGAACACGCAGATCATCAACGAGTTTCGCGAGAACGACGGGAAAGTGGGCGGCCCGTTCGAGGGGGCGCCGATGGTGCTGCTGCATCATGTCGGTCGCAAGAGCGGCAAGCAGAACGTGACCCCGCTGATGTACATGGCCGACGACGAGGACTCGTCGCTCATGTACATCTTCGCTTCGAAGGCGGGCGCCCCGACCCATCCCGCCTGGTATCACAACCTCACGGCGGCCGGCAGCGCGACGGTCGAGGTCGGCACGGACAGCTTTGACGTCGCTGTCACCGAGGTGACCGGCGACGACCGGGACGAGATCTACGCCGAGCAGGCCAAGCGGTACCCCGGCTTTGCGGAGTACGCGTCGAAGACCGCGGGCATCCGGACGATACCGGTGCTGGCGCTACGTCGCTCCTGACGCCTATCTGCGCTCGGACAAGGGGACATGAGAATGACGGAACGGTTCGAGGTGGCGCGCCTGATCGCGGCGGATCGCGCAGAGATCTTCGCGCTTCTGAGGTCGCCCGCCGGTCACGTCGCGATCGACAGTTCCGGAATGTTGCAGGGCGCCGACGGGCCGGCCGTCACCGCGGTCGGCGATGAGTTCGTGGTGCACATGGACCGGGAATCCCTCAACGATCGGCCGATGGGAAAGTACGACGTTCGGGTCATCATCACCGCCTACGTCGAAGGCGACTTGATCGAGTGGACCGTCGCCGGTATGGGCTACCCGCCGCTGGAGCATCGGTACGGCTATCAGCTCGAGTCCGTCGACGGCGGAACGCGCGTCACGTCGTACTACGACTGGAGCCGGGTGCACAACAAGCTCCGAGGTGTCTTCCCGATCATCCCAGAGGCCGGTATCCGCGCCACCCTGGGTATTCTCGCGCGGACGGTCGAGACGACCTGACGCGTCTGCTCAGCCGGTGATCCCGGACGGGCTCGGGGAGGTCCGCAAGAATCCGGGAATCTTCAGTTCGCGCGCCACGTTCGCAGTACTTTTGTGTGCATCGCCGAGGTCCGGAGAGAGCGCATGAGTGACACCGCAGGCGTGGGTGAACAATGGCTTCCGTGGCGGGCGGCGCCCGATTCGAAGTTCGAGGTCGCCGTATCGTCCGACACCGGTGAGACCATGAAGGTTGCCGGGGTCGGTATCGAACAGATCGACGAGCGGCAGTTCGACGTGCTGAACAAGTTCCGCTATTCCCATCCGCCCGTGGAGGATTACCTCGTAGCCAAACTGGTTGAGCGGGGACTGGATCCGACGGAGGCGCGTCGGGCTGTCGACGATGCCCGGACCTATGTGCCGCGTGACGACAGTCCCACGGATCTGGCGACCATCCCGCGGTTCCTTCGCTGGTTCGAAAATTCATACGGCAAGCACACTTTGGCCGCGATGATCCACGACGAGCTCATCACAAAGCAGCCAGACCGGGGCACCCTGGGCAGCGACTCCCTGTCCGACCGGTTCTTTCGAGAGATGATGCGCAGCTCCGGCGTTCCGTTCTTGAGGCGGTGGATCATCTGGTCGGCCGTGGCGCTCCGAACTCGGTGGGTCGCAGGCGGGCTGCGCATGTGGAGCGTCATCGGGTGGCTCGCACTGAGCGTGGTGGGCATCTCGTGCGCCGCACTGGCCGTCGGGTCACTGATCTTCGATCTGTCCTGGCCGACGCTGACCGTCGCCTTGTCATGGCCGAACGCGTCGACGTATTGGTTGCTCGGCGTGGCCGTCATCCTGATCTTCGTCGCCGCGCCGCTGTGGGGCAACCAGATCGGCGCCGCCATCGTGGCGGCCGGCGTCGCACTATGGGTCCTGCCCCCGGCCATCATGGCAGCCATTGGATGGGGCATCTACCTCGTCGCCGAACGTCTCGTCTTCCGTCGCTTGCGTTGACACGTCATGTGCGTGGGGAACCGGGACCGATGACTCGGGAGCGTGGCAGATTCCGGATTCAGCCGCTTCGGCTGTCCTGGATCTCCAGCAGGGCGGAGCGAACTCCGGTGTGCATGAAGTCGTCTCCCTTCCAGAGCAGAGGAAGGTTGCGGTGTATCGCCAGCGCATAGGAGAAGCAATCTCCGAAGTTCAGCTGGGCGGGATGCCCCATTCCCTTGCCGAAGTCGCGGAACGCTTGGCGGGCGATGTCGCCCTGCGCTTTGTCGGTGTCCACGACCTCCACACCGTTCTCCTCGAGGATTCGGTCCAGCTTCCGGCTTGCGACGGGAATCCTCTTCGCATCCGCGACGATGCAGCACTCCAGATATGTGGGTACCGCCATCAACGGGTGGTGCAACGCAAGCGCTTCAGCGTAGACCCTGGCGTCGGACTCCTGCACGATGATGGCGATGATGGCCGAGGTGTCAACGACGATCACGCTGGCAGGCCCGAGTCGTCGTAGAGATCGTCGGTCGGGTCGTCGCCCGGTTCCAGACCCAGCATTTGCCTGAGTTCCGCACCCTCGCGCAGCGTCGTCTCGACCGTGCTGTTCGCTCGGAGGCTGCGCAGGCGTTGTTCGACCGACCGCAGCACCGCCGTCTCCTGAGACTCCCCGGTGAGCCGAGCGATCTCTTTGACCAGCGAGTGCGTCTGGTCGTTCTTGATGTTCATTGCCATGGGTACCTACCTATACGGAATTGGTACCAGGCTACCTCGCCATCTGCGCGCCTGCCGCGCCCGGCTGGCCGGGCGCGGCAGTCTTGGGGGATGGTGGGTACTCAAGACGTGACGTTGTCGATCGCGAGGTAGATGCGGTGCGGTCGGCGACCGCTACTGTCGATAGATCTCCACGTGCGCCCCGGTCACGACGCCGGCATTGAACGAGGGAGCACCCCAACTCGTGCTGCAGTTCCCCGACGCCTGACCGGTGGGGACGAACCACCGGCTGGACTGCGTGTAGGGGCCGACCGTGTACAGCGGGAACCTGTTGGGAACGCCGTGGAGGCCCCAGCACTCGACAATCAACACGTACTCCCGGCCTTGGGGAGCGCCGGTGTCGTGACATACCGCCGACGCACCGAGGGCGTTCTACCGGACGTCGCAGTCGTTGACGCCTGCGTGCGCTTCGCCTGCACAGCGGACAAGAGATCCCGCGAGGCCTGGGAGCACTAGGAGAGCTCAGCGCGCAGAATCTCGGCTCCCTCGGCGAGCGCGATCATCTTGTCCCGTGCGACGCCACGAGCGAGCGGTGCCATCCCGCAGTTCCCGCTGGTCCAGAGCTTGTCCTTGTCGACGTAGGGAAGTGCGCTGCGCAGTGTCGTGGCAACGTCCTCGGGCGTCTCGATGGTGTCGCTGGCCACGTCGATCGCTCCCAGCATGACAGTCTTGCCGCGAAGCAGTTCGATCACCTCGACAGGTACCCGCGAGTTGTGACTCTCCAGCGACACGATGTCGATCGATGACTGCTGCAGCAGCGGGAACGACTCTTCGTACTGTCGCCATTCCGCCCCGAGCGTCGCCTTCCAGTCGGTGTTGGCCTTGATGCCGTAGCCGTAGCAGATGTGCACGGCGGTCTTGGCGCTCAACCCTTCGGCTGCGCGCTCGAGCGCCGCGACACCCCAGTCCTTCAACTCGTCGAAGAACACGTTGAACGCGGGCTCGTCGAACTGGATGATGTCGACGCCGGCGGCCTCCAAGTCCTTCGCCTCTTGATTCAGGATGGTCGCGAACTCCCATGCCAGCTTCTCGCGACTCTGATAGTGGGCGTCGTAGAGCGTATCGATCATCGTCATCGGCCCGGGCAGGGCCCATTTGATCGGCTGGTCGGTCGCTGCCCGAAGATGAGCCGCATCCGCTGCGAATACCGGCTTTTCGCGAGTCACCGCGCGGACGACCGTCGGGACGCTCGCGTCGTAACGGTCACGGATTCGCACGGTCTCGCGCCGGTCGAAGTCGACGCCGTCGAGGTGCTCGATGAACGTGGTCACGAAGTGCTGACGCGTCTGTTCGCCGTCGCTGATGATGTCGAGCCCGGCACGAGACTGCTCGTGGGCCGCGAGCGACTGGGCATCGAGCTTTCCGTCACGCAATTCTTCGTCGTGCAACTTCCACGGCGACCAGAGCTTCTCCGGCTCCGAAAGCCATATGGGCTTGGGCAGGCTGCCGACGATCGTGGTGGGAAGGAGTGTGTTCATCTCTCGTACCTCAAGGTCTCGCGTGGGTCAGGCCGATTGCTTGGTGGCCCACCGCTCCAGGACATCGCCGTACGGCTCCATGAGACTCACCTGGGTGAACTTTCCCTGCGTGGTCGCGAGCTGAGTGCGCTCGACACGGTCGTAGGTCACCTGCGGAAGGGAGTAGTTGCCGTAGTCGAGACTCGGCCGGTACACCTCTGACGCCGCAGTGTTCGCGTTGTAGATCTCGGGGCGGTAGATCTTCTGGAACGTCTCCATTGTCCCGACCGTGCCCGCGAGGGCGACGAACGAATAATCGTTGAGGAGATCGCCGCGGTGGTAGAACGCCAACGGGGCCACGGAACCCGGAGGCATGAAGTAGCGAACCGTCAGCCCCATCTTTTCGAAGTACTCATCGGTGAGTGACAGTGCGTCTGCTACGTATTCCACCCCGAGGATCGGGTGGTGATTCGTGAGCCGGGTGTACGTCCGCGACGTCGAGACGCTGATGCAGATGACCGGTGGCTGCGAGAACCGTTCGCGGTACTCGTCCGATTCGAGAAAACGCTGAAAGACCTGACCGTGCAGATCGCCGAAGTCGCTGGGGACGCCCGTCGCCTGGTGCCCCGGGAGCCGAACGCTGAAGTCGTAGTCGCGAATGTAGGAGGAGAAGTTGTTTCCGACGATGCCGTCGGTGCGGACGCCCGTGGTGGTGTCGAGGATGTCGACGTCGAGCACCTCGATCACCGGAAACGCGGCGTCGTCCCCAGCCGACGGGAGATGCAGATCCACCGAGACGATGTCGAGTTCGAGCGCGTAGCGGTCACCGCTCGGATTGTCCCAATGGAGTAGCCCGTTGACGCGGGTGTTCATCATCGTCACCGCATTGCGCAGATTCTGCCGGCGATCCTCGCCGCGTGCGAGATTCGCGAAGTTCGTCGTGCCGCGCGAGGTGGTCGACGGGGTGTAGTGCTCGTCGAAGCGTGTCGTGCCAATGCTGAACACACATTCGTTCGTCATACGGATCAGTTGTCCCAATCGATTGCGGTGAGTGAAGCGACGGACGGGTCACGCTCGGTTCACTGTGTCGGTTTCGGTAACACTTCGCGCCGTGGTCGCGGTGCTCGAGATCCGTTGTCTCGGTCCCAAAGACAGCCGGGAACCAGCGATCCGAAGTGGTGTGGAGACCAGTGTAGGGACGGAAGTTACCATAGCCTAATTGGTACTTTCGATCGCCTGATATAGGCACTGGCTATGTCAGTAGGTCGACGCCGAACTCCGCGACGACGTCGCGCATCTCGGCCACGAATCGCTGAGCCTGGGTGGTCAACGAGACTGAGGCATGACCGATCCAACCGATCTCGATGCGCTCGTCCACGTCGAGGGGAACAGCGACGATCGATGGATCCAGATCGTCAGAGATGATGCCGGTCGAGATGGTGTAGCCGCCGAGGCCGATCATCAGGTTGAAGATGGTTGCTCGATCGCTCACGCGGATTTCTTGCTTTGATGACCGCGTGGAGAGGATCTCTTCGGCGAGGTAGAACGAGTTGTTCACACCCTGGTCGAACGTGAGCCGGGGCAATTGTTCGAGATCCTTCAGCGTCACACTCGCTTGTCCTGCCAGGGGGTTCGTGCGGGCGATGAAGATGTGCGGTGACGCGAAGAACAGTGGCGTGAAGACCAGTCCGGCTTCGCGGATGAGCTTGTTGATCACCCTTGCGTTGAACTCGTTGCGATAGAGCACACCGATCTCACTTCGCAGCGTGCGGACATCCTCGATGATGTCCCACGTGCGGGTCTCGCGAAGACTGAACGCATACTCGGCGGCTTGTGAGGCTTTGACCATGCGCGCGAAGGCATCGACGACGAAGGAGTAGTGCTGAGTCGATACGGCCAGGAGCCGGCGCGAGGGGCCGCGCCCGAGATATTTCTGTTCCAGAAGTTCTGATTGCTCGACGACCTGGCGCGCGTAGCCGAGGAACTCCGCCCCGTCGTCGGTGAGCGTCACTCCCCGGGTCGAACGAACGAAGAGCGTTCGTCCCAGCCGACTTTCGAGGTCCTTGAGCGCCGCGGACATGGTTGGTTGAGCCACATAGAGCACGTCTGCCGCGGCGCTGATCGATCCCTCCGCTGCCACCTCCACGAAGTAGCGCAACTGCTGCAGGGTGATTCCACGCAGGGCTCCCGCGGTCTGCCGTGCCATGTCAAGAGACTATCGAGGCCTCTGCGGGTAGCCCGGCTCGCAGCACCTCCCGGCCCCGGCTGATCATCAAACGTCGGGCGGTTCCAGATTCGCGTACTCCAGTACCGTGATGTATATCACACCTAGTCAGTAACTTGAGCGGAATACGCTCAACTCTGGATGCGCTGAACAAGCCGTGGGTTCATACTTGAGCCATATGGACTAAAGAGTGTTACAGAGAGAAAGGTACACGCGAGTGGACAGCTTCAACCCGACCACCAAGACACAGCAGGCGCTGAGCGCTGCTGTGCAGGCGGCGGCCTCTGCAGGCAATTCCGACGTGCGCCCGGCTCACATCCTGGTGGCCCTGCTCGACCAGTCCGACGGCATCGCCGCACCGCTGCTCAAGGCGGTCGGGGTGGACCCGTCGACGGTGCGCTCGCAGGCCCAGGCCCTAGTGGACCGGGCCCCGACGGTGGCCAGTGCGAGTGCGCAGCCGCAGCTCTCCCGCGAGTCGATCGCGGCCATCAGTGCTGCTCAGCAGCTCGCCGGCGAACTCAGCGACGAGTACGTGTCGACCGAACACATCCTCGTGGGCCTGGCGACCGGCGACTCCGACACCGCCAAGCTACTGGCCAACGCCGGTGCGACCCCGCAGGCCCTGCGCGACGCGTTCGTCGCGGTGCGCGGTAACTCCCGGGTCACCACCGAGGACCCGGAATCGACGTATCAGGCCCTCGCGAAGTACTCGACCGACCTGACCGCGGCTGCCCGCGAGGGCAAGCTCGATCCGGTCATCGGGCGTGACACCGAGATCCGCCGCGTGGTGCAGGTGCTGAGCCGTCGTACCAAGAACAACCCGGTGCTCATCGGTGAGCCCGGCGTCGGCAAGACCGCCATCGTCGAAGGCCTGGCCCAGCGCATCATCGCCGGCGACGTCCCAGAATCCCTGCGCAACAAGACGGTCATCTCGCTGGACATGGGGTCGATGGTGGCCGGCGCGAAGTATCGCGGCGAGTTCGAGGAGCGGCTCAAGGCGGTGCTCGACGAGATCAAGGGCTCGGCCGGACAGGTCATCACCTTCATCGACGAGCTGCACACCATCGTCGGAGCCGGCGCGACAGGCGACTCCGCCATGGATGCAGGCAACATGATCAAGCCGATGCTCGCCCGCGGCGAGCTGCGGCTGGTCGGCGCCACCACGCTCGAGGAGTACCGCCAGCACATCGAGAAGGACGCCGCGCTGGAGCGTCGTTTCCAGCAGGTCTACGTCGGGGAGCCGTCGGTGGAGGACACCATCGGCATTCTGCGCGGACTCAAGGATCGTTATGAGGTGCACCACGGCGTGCGCATCACCGACTCCGCGCTGGTGTCGGCGGCGACGTTGTCGGATCGGTACATCACCTCACGCTTCTTGCCGGACAAGGCCATCGACCTCGTCGACGAGGCCGCGTCGCGGTTGCGGATGGAGATCGACTCGCGCCCCGTCGAGATCGACGAGGTCGAGCGCATCGTCCGCCGGCTCGAGGTCGAAGAGGTCGCCCTGGAGAAGGAGACGGACGCGGCGTCGAAGGAACGGCTGGAGAAGCTGCGCGGCGAGCTGGCCGACCAGAAGGAGAAGCTCAACGAGCTGTCGGCGCGGTGGCAGTCGGAGAAGACCGCCATCGACGCGGTGCGCGACCTCAAGGAAGAACTGGAACGTCTTCGCGGAGAGGCCGATCGGGCCGAGCGCGAGAGCGACCTCGGGCGGGCCGCCGAACTGCGCTACGGAAAGATCCCCGGCCTGGAGAAAGACCTTGCCGCGGCGCTGGAGAAGACCGGCACCGATCCGGGCCAGGACGTGATGCTGCAGGAGGAGGTCGGACCCGACGATGTGGCGCAGGTCGTCTCGTCGTGGACCGGTATCCCTGCGGGCCGCATGCTGGAAGGCGAGACCGCCAAGCTGCTGCGGATGGAAGACGAACTGGGACACCGGGTCATCGGCCAGAAGGACGCGGTGACCGCGGTATCCGACGCAGTTCGTCGCGCCCGCGCCGGTGTCGCCGACCCGAACCGGCCGCTCGGTTCGTTCATGTTCCTCGGTCCCACCGGTGTCGGTAAGACCGAGCTGGCCAAGGCACTCGCCGAGTTCCTGTTCGACGACGAACGCGCCATGGTTCGCATCGACATGAGCGAGTACGGCGAGAAGCACAGCGTCGCACGACTCGTCGGCGCCCCTCCCGGCTACGTCGGCTACGAGTCCGGCGGCCAGCTGACCGAGGCGGTGCGACGACGTCCCTACACGGTGGTGCTGTTCGACGAGGTCGAGAAGGCGCACCCGGATGTGTTCGACGTGCTGCTGCAGGTACTCGACGAAGGTCGTCTCACCGACGGCCAGGGCCGCACGGTCGACTTCCGCAACACCATCCTCATCCTGACGTCCAACCTGGGCGCCGGCGGTGACAAGGATCAGGTGATGACCGCCGTGCGGGTGGCGTTCAAGCCGGAGTTCATCAACCGGCTCGACGACGTCATCGTGTTCGACGCCCTGAGCCCGGAGGAGTTGGTGTCGATCGTCGACATCCAGCTCGCCCAGCTCGGAAAGCGCCTGGCGCAGCGTCGCCTGGAACTCGAGGTGACACCGAAGGCGAAGGAATGGCTGGCCGAGCGTGGTTTCGACCCGCTCTACGGTGCCCGTCCGTTGCGGCGGCTGGTGCAGCAGGCGATCGGCGATCAGCTCGCGAAGTCGTTGCTGGCCGGTGACATCCATGACGGCGACATCGTGCCGGTGAACGTGAGCGCCGACGGAGAGACGTTGGTGCTCGGCTGATCGGCAGGTCCGAGAATGACTGAAATCGGCTTCGTCAGGTGGGTCCGAGGGAGTATTCCCCTCGGTGCCCTCTGACGGAGCCGATTTTCGTCATTCGCCCGTAGGCAGGTGGTCGGCGGCCGCCCGGAACAACCACGACGTGACCAGTGCGCCCGGATCGACCACCCCGCGGGCATTCTCGCCGACATAGCTGGCCCGTCCCTTGGAGGCCGTTGTGTCGCGGGTGGATTCGGCGCCGTCCTCGGCGGCCTCGGCCACCTCACCGAGCGACTTGTCCTCCGAAAGGGCCGCGGCGGTCGGTGCCAGGGCGTCGACCATTGTGTTGTCACCGACTTCGGCCCCACCGAGATCCTGGATCTCCGCGAGCGCGGACGCGGTCCCATCACGAAGAGCTGCGCGCATATCGTCGGAATCGGCGAACGCGGAGGCGAGTTGGCGAAACAGCACACCGAACACCGCGCCGGACGTGCCGCCGGCACGAACGAGGAACGAGGTGCTGATGGCGGTCAGCACGTCCGCGTCCGACCCGCGCAGCGGCAGCTCGTAGTGGCCGAGCGCGGCGGCCATGTTGGCGCCGAAGTCGCCGTCGCCGGCCTGGCGGTCGAGGGCGGTGAGGTCGTCGATCGACTCCCGCACGCGGCCCACGAATTCCGAGAGCCAGACCGATTCGGCACCCTCTGTCGCGCTGTCATGTGGTTCGGCGAAAGCGATGTCGGACACCGACACCGGACCGCGACCGACCCTTGACGGCCACGCGGGCGCATCGGTCGGTGCGTCGAACAACCGCAGGATCTCGTCATCGACCCGGACGAGGGTGAGCGAGAACCCGGTCATGTCCAGGGCCGTGACGAATGCGCCGACCATTGACCGCTCGATGGTGACATCGCGCCGGTTCAGGTCGGTGGCCACCTCACCGAACACCAGCGACAGCTCGAGCGGGTGCGCGGCGCCGAGTCCGTTGACGAGGCAGATCACCCGATCGCCGCCGGTGAGCCCGAGCGAGTCCACGATGCGATCAAGCATGCGCGTGACGAGCTCACGCGTCCCGACCTGATCGGTCCGATCTTCACCCGCCTCGCCGTGGATGCCGACACCGAACTCCATCTGACCCGGTTCGAGGTCGAACGTCGGGTCATCGGCGCCCGGAATCGTGCAGGCCCGGTAGGCGACAGCGAAGCTCCGTGCGTTCGCCACCGTCCGGCGCCCCAGATCGGCCACCGCCGCGAGGTCAGAACCGTCGGCAACTGCTGCGCCGCAGATCTTTTCCACGATGATGGTCGCCCCGGTGCCGCGCCGACCGGGGCCCGATTCCGACTCGGTCGCGACGTCGTCGTCGACGAGGACGTGGTCGGTGGTCACCTCCTCCCGGAGCAGATGCCGCGCGATCCGGAAGTTCATCACGTCGCCGGTGTAGTTCTTCACCACGTGCAGCACACCCTTGCCGCGGTCGGCCCAGCGCGTCGCCCCGGCCACCTGCAGCGCGTTGGGGGAGGTGAACACCAACCCCGGGCATGCGGCGTCGAGCATGCCGGCGCCGATCAACCCGGCGTGCATCGGCTCGTGACCCGACCCGCCGCCGGAGACCAGCGTCACCCGGGATGTGTCATCGGCATCGCGGCGGTGCAGGAATCCGGGGTCGGGTTGCCAGCCGATCGACGGGTTGGCCGCGACGAAGCCGCGCAGGGAATCGGTGAGGAAGGTGTCGGGGGTGTTGAGAACGTAGTCGCGAGGGGTCACCCCTCCCACCCTAGGCAGCCCGTCCCGGTTCCAGGTGTGCGCGCAGACGACGCATGCCGTCGCGGATCCGGGACTTCACGGTCGGTAGGCCGATGCCGAGTCGTTCGGCGACCTCGCGGTAGGTCAGGCCGTGAAAGTAGGCCAGTTCCACCGATTCTCGCTGCAGGGTGGTCAACGATCCGAGGCCGTCGCGGATGTCGCGTCGACATTCCAGTGATTCGACGGCGTCGATGACCTCGTCGGTGTCGCGACGGAGCGAGGCGATGCCGAATGCGTTGGCGCGGCGACTCGATGCGGACTCCGACCGGACGCGATCGACGGCGCGACGATGCGCCATGGTCAACAGCCAGGCGAGTGCGGATCCCGCGTCCGGATCGTAGGTTCGTGCGGAACGCCAGACCTGTAGGTAGACCTCCTGGGTGGTCTCCTCGCTGTAGCCATCGTCGCGCAGTACCCGGTGCACCATTCCGTAGACCCGCTGGCACGTGCCGTCGTAAAAGTCCGCGAATGCCGCCTGGTCCCCGTCGCCGATACGGCCGAGTAGGTGCGCGAGATCGACGTGTGTGCCGGCACCCGGTCCGTGCATCGATGGCGCGACGGTCGCCGCGACGTGCCGATCGTCGAGAAGAGTCATCGAGCCACCCGTTCGGTCATTCATTTCCGTGCCGATGTCGATGACGCTATCCGCGCCGACTGCGCACGGTCCCTGCTGAGTGCCCACTGCGACCCGATCGAAACCTGCGATAACGGAAAGGTAACGGAGGTTCTGCGCATCAGCTGTCCAGACGTCGGTCGAGGTTGATGGCCGCACTGATCAGCGACAAATGAGTGAAGGCCTGCGGCAGGTTGCCGAGCTGCTCGCCGGTCAACCCGATCTGCTCGGCGTAGAGGCCCAGATGATTGGCGTGGGTGAACATCTTCTCCATCGCCAGCCGGGCGTCGGCGAGACGGCCCGAGCGTGTCAACGCCTCGACGTACCAAAACGAGCACAGCGAGAAAGTGCCCTCGCCGCCGTCGAGGCCGTCGTGGCCGTCGGCGGTGTCGTAGCGGAACACCAGGGAATCGCTGACCAACTCGTCCTCGATGGAGCGCAACGTGCTCAGGAACCGGTGGTCGGTGGGGGCGAGGAGTTTGACCGCCGGGATGAGCAGGAGCGCGGCGTCGAGTCGATCGGAGTCCAGGGTCTGCACGAATGCGCCGAGCTTCTCGTTCCAGCCGCGCTCCATGATCTGGGTGAAGATCTCGTCACGGGTGGCCATCCAGGTGGCGACGTCGCCGGGCAGCCCGCGCTGTCGGCTCATCCGGATCATCCGCTCCAGCGCCACCCAGCACATCAGCCGTGAGTACACGTGATGGCGGGGTTCGGTGCGGACCTCCCAGATGCTCTGATCGGGTTGATCCCAGTGGTCGACGAGCCACGCCGCGACCTCGCACAACTGGGCCCACGAGTCATACGAGATGCCGGGCCCGTACTTGTTGTACAGATAGACCGAGTCGATGAGCTCGCCGTAGATGTCGAGCTGACGCTGCTGGGCGGCGGCATTGCCGATCACCACCGGGGACGACCCCTCGTATCCCTCCCAGTCGAGGCGCGTCTCGTTCGGCGGTGGATCACCGTCGAGGGTGTACATCAGGCGCAGCGGGCCGGTCTGTTCGTCACCGCCGTCGGCGAAGCGGCACGTCAGCCACTGCATGAAGGACGCCGCCTCGTCGGTGAACCCGAGTCGAAGCAGGGCGTACAGCGTGAACGCGGTGTCCCGGATCCACACGTATCGGTAGTCCCAGTTACGTTCGCCACCAATGCTTTCCGGGAGGCCTGCGGTCACCGCGGACACCACTGCGCCGGTGGGCTCGTGGGTCAGCAACTTCAGCGTGAGCGCCGACCGGTGCACCATCTCGCGCCAGCGGCCGGTGTAGGTGCTCTGCGAGATCCAGCGCTGCCAGAAGGCGACGGTCTCGGCGACCACCGCCGGTTCGCGGTCGTGCGCGAAGCAGTCGTCGGCAATCGGTTCGGGGGCTGCCACGGTGGTCATCGATTCGCCGGTGCGCACGGTGAACGTCGTCTCGATGTCGCTGTCGTCGAGAACCGTCCAGTCTCCCTGGCCGAGAACGTGCAGGGCGAATCCGTCTGCCGTGAAACCGACGCGGCCGCCGTCGGCCGACACGGTGTGCGGCACGCGTCCGTAGTCGAACCGGGGCGCGACCCGCATGCGAAACGTCACCTCACCGCGTACGCAGACGACCCGGCGCACGATCCGCGTGCGGTGATGGTCGTCGTGGGGTCGTGCGATCGGCATCAGATCCTGGACTTCGGCCACGCCGTCGTCGCTCATGAAGCGGGTCACCAGGACGTTCGAGTCGGGGAGGTAGAACTGCCGGGTCGTGACGTCGCCGTCGAGTTGTTCGATCGTCCACGCACCGCCGCGCTCCGCGTCGAGCAGGGAGCCGAAGACGCTGGGCGAATCGAAGCGTGGGCAACAGAACCAGTCGATCCGGCCGTCGACCCCGATCACGGCGGCCGTGCGTAGGTCGCCGATGACGCCGTGGTCGGCGATCGGTAGATACCCGTGCGTTGGGGAAGACGTGGTGGTGGCGCCGTCGCATCGGGTGGACATATCCGCACAGTAGGGAGGCTCGCGCGCCCGCGACCCGCGGCGACCACATACGGTCACAGAGTCGTGACCCGATGCCACGATTCGGTATCGATCGGTTTCGCCGGAAACGGCGCCTTGACCCTGACACCGTGTGAGACAGGAGTGTGATCGTGTCATGTTCACCATCGGAGATTTCGCCACGATGGGTCGGGTGTCGGTGCGGATGTTGCGGCACTACGACTCGATCGGGCTCCTGCAACCGGCACGGGTCGACGATCACACCGGCTATCGCTACTACGAGGCCGACCAACTCCGTCGACTGAACCGGCTGGTCGCGTTGAAGGATCTGGGATTCACCCTGTCCGAGGTCACCCGGATCATCGACGCCGACGTCGACACCGCCGAGTTGCGGGGCATGCTGACCCTGCGGCAATCGCAGGTGGCCGCCCAGATCGAGGCCGATTCCAATCGGCTCCGACGCATCGAGGCGAGACTCCGGATGATCGAAAGGGAAGGCACCATGAGCACCAGTTCCGTCACCGTGAAGTCGGTCGATGCCCTGCGAATCCTGTCGGTCGGCGATGTCGCCGAGAGCACCGATTCCGCGGACGTCGCACCCGTCATCCAGCAGCTGTTCGGGCGACTGTTCGCCGCATTGGGACCAGCCGGGGCGGAGCCCGCCGGCCCCATCATCGCGACCTACGCGCCGACTGCCGACGGAAAGCTGTCGGTGAAGGCGGCGTGCACCGTCGCCGACGGCGTGGTGGTCGACGGCCTCGACACATCGATCCTCCCGGTGCAGGAGCAGGTCGCCTCCTATGTGCACCATGGCGTGATGGCCGACATCGGCGAGGCCTATCAGACCCTCGCGACCTGGATCGACGACAACGGGTACGTCACCGACGGCACCGCCCGGGAGGTCTACCTGGTCAGCCATCCCGAGCCGGAGGAGAAGTGGCAGACCGAGTTGCAGATGCCGGTGGCCGCGTCGGTGTGACGGGACCCCGTCAGTGCGGGAACCGTGGAAGGTTGTCCTCCACCCACGCGCGAAGGGCCTCCAGGGGCACCGAGGCATCGGCGCCGAGTTCGGTGAGTTCGTACTCGACGTGCAGCGGCACCGCCGGGTAGACGGTGCGGGTGAGGATGCCGTTGTCCTCGAGGCGCCGCAACGTCGCGGTCAGGACCTTGGGGCTGATTCCCTCGAGTCTCGTGCGCAGTTCCCCGAAGCGCATGGGCCCGGCCTGTAGCGCGCCGATGATCAGGGCGCTCCATTTGTCGGCAAGCAGATCGAGCATCCCTCGGCACGGGCACGTCGCCGAGTACGCGTCGCCGCGGTGGGGCGTAACCGTCATCAAAGCCTCCTGAGCTGTATCAGTACCCACAGGGTACCAATGTCCCTTGCGGGTAACCAGGATCTTCCGGATACCGTCGGGCCATGCCGACAACAGCATCTGCCATCGCCGCCCTCGCGCCCGGGCCGATCGACGCCGACACGTCGTTCGTACCGGTCGACATCACCGTCGACGACCCGGGACCGCACGACCTTCTCGTCGAGGTCCGCGCGGTCTCGGTCAATCCAGTCGACGTGAAGGTCCGGGCCTCATTTGCCGTAGACGATGGACCCAAGGTGCTCGGGTACGACGCGTCCGGGGTCGTCACCGCGGTCGGCTCCGAGGTGACCCGATTCGCCGTCGGCGACGAGGTGTACTACGCCGGCGTCATCAACCGCCCCGGGAGCAATGGCGCACTGCAACTCGTCGACGAACACATCGTCGGGCACAAGCCGGCGTCACTGACGTTCGGCGAGGCCGCCGCGCTACCGCTGACCACGCTGACCGCGTGGGAGGTGCTGTTCGAGAAGCTGCGGATCGAGAAGTCCTCCGCCGGTTCGATCCTGGTGGTCGCCGGTGCGGGAGGCGTCGGTTCCATGGTCATTCAACTGGCGCGCACGCTGACGGACCTCACGATCGTCGCGACCGCATCGCGCGAGAACTCGGCCGAATGGGCGCGCGATCTCGGCGCTCATCACGTCATCGACCCGCGGCGGCTGCGCAAGGAAGCATCCGTGCTGGTGCCGGAGGGAATCGACTACGTGTTTTCTCCGCACTCACGCGGGAATGTCGAGACCTACGCCGAGATCATGGGAGTGCACGGCCAGGTGGTCGCCATCGACGAGCCCGAGGGGCTGGACACGTTCCCGCTCAAGAGCAAGAGCCAGAGCTGGCATTGGGAGCTGATGTTCAGCAAGGCGCTCTACCTCCCGTCCGACGACAGCCAGCACCGCATCCTCGAGGAGGTCGCCCGCCTCGTCGATGAAGGAACTCTTCGAACCACCATCAATCACGTGTTCGCCGGCTTCACGGTCGAGAATCTGCGTGAAGCCCATCGCATCTCGGAGAGCGGCGGGGCCATCGGGAAGGCGGTCGTGGTTCGGTAGCCGGGTCTTGTCGGCGCCCGGCGGTACGGTACTGCGTACTGCAGATCGAGGTACTGCTGATCGAGCCGAGGAGCGCGCATGTCGTGGGTGATCACCGGGGAAGACGGCTTGACGAGGTGCGCCTGGGCGGCGGTCGAGCCGGAGACCACCTACCACGACGACGAGTGGGGATTCCCCCTCGAGGGCGACGACGCGTTCTTTGAACGAGTCGCCCTCGAGGGCTTCCAGTCCGGGCTGAGCTGGCGCACCATCCTCACCAAGCGGGAGAACTTCCGCGCCGCATTCGCCGGCTTCTCCATACAGAAGGTCGCCCGGTTCACCGACGCCGATGTGGCCCGACTGCTCGCGGATGCCGGGATCGTGCGGCATCGCGGGAAGATCGAGGCGACCATCAACAACGCTCGTCGCGCCGAGGAACTGATCGAGAGTGAGGGATCGTTGCCCGGCTTCTTCTGGCGGTATGAGTCCGATGCCGAGGCGGAACCGCAGTCGCAGACCACGTCCGCCGAGTCGATCGCCTTGTCGAAGGAACTCAAGAAGCGGGGCTGGAAGTTCGTGGGACCCACCACCATGTTCGCGCTGTTGCAGGCCAGTGGCATCGTCAACGACCACGCCCTCGAGTGTGTGACGCGGGAGCGGGTCGCGGTGGCGCGGGCAGCGGCGCGGCCGACGGTTTCGCGTCCGTGACGCGGGTCATCTCCGGTCGCGCTGGTCGGCTCGGGTCACGCGAGTTGTCGACCACCCGCGCGAACCCTGCCGGCCCGCGCCACGGAAGTTGACCCGCGCTAGGCCGTCCGGCGCAGCTTGACCTCAAGTGGACTTGAAGCCCTACCGTCGCGAATATGCCTACGCAGATGACCGAACGCAAACTGTCCGATCCCGATGTGCTCGAGTACCTGGCAACGCAGAAGCTCGGCCGACTCGCGACCGTCGACCGACACGGGGCGCCGCAGAACAATGCGGTCGGGTTCTGGGTCAACGAGGAGCTGGGCACCATCGACATCGGCGGAATGAGCCTGTCGACGAGTCGCAAGTTCCGCAACCTCACGCACAACGACCGGGTCGCGTTCGTCGTAGACGACTTGGCGTCGGTGAAGCCGTGGCGGCCACGAATGGTCGAGATCCGCGGACGCGGCGAGCAGATCACGGACGCGCCGTCACCTCGACCGGGTATGGACTCCTCGTTGATCCGGGTCCACCCGGAACGTGTGATCGCCTTCGGAATCACGGACTGACCTGCGTAGACCGTGTAACACAAACGTCACTCCGCCTGGATTGTTGACAATCCGACAATGTGTCATCATTCCTGCATGAAACCGGTGGAGGTCACAGGCGTCCCCCAGCAGCAGGTGGGGATCGGCATGGTGTGTCCGTTCGACATGGCGCTCGACCGCGAGCTGTGGCGATGGATGCCGGACTCGGCGTCCATCTACTTCACGCGCACCGGATTCATCGACGCCCCTGTCGACGTCGACCTGTGCCGCGACCTCAACAACCATGCCGACATCACCGCCGCGGTCCGCAGCATCACCGCGGTCGGCCCGCGGGTCGTCGGATATGCCTGCGCCTCCGGAAGTTTCGTGTACGGGATGACCGGTGCCAGGGAGTTGTCGCACTGTATGGTCGCGGCCGGCGCCGCGGCGGCGGTGACCACGTCCGAGGCGTTGGTGCGCGCTCTCGACGTGATGAACCTGAGCCGCATCGCGGTGGCCACCCCGTACACGTCCGCGCTGACCGGGCTGCTGTGCGACTTCATCGGCGAGGCCGGCCGCACGGTGGTGTCCCAGGCGGGGTTGGGGCGCGACCATGAGATCTGGACCATTCCGTACGCGGTCACCTGCGACTTGATCCGGGCCGCCGACCATCCGGATGCGGACGCGATCTTCGTGTCCTGCACCAACTTGTGGACCTACGAGATCCTCGGCCTCATGGAGGCGGAGCTCGGCAAGCCGGTGCTGTCGGCCAATCAGGTCACGGCCTGGGCGACGCTGTCGGATGCCGGTCTGGTGGCCGAATCCCTGTCCGGTGACGACGGGCAGTCGCTGTTCGCCCGAGTAGCCTGAGGCCCATGTCCGATGGCGCACCTTTTGGCGAAGCGACCGATGCCACCTATGTCCAGCTGACCACCTTTCGCAAGGACGGCACGCCCAAACCGTCACCCATCTGGGCGGCGATGGACGGGGACCGGATGGTGGTGTGGACGGAAACCGATTCGTGGAAGGTGAAACGGCTGCGTCGGGACAGCCGTGTCCTCGTCCAGGCCTGCGACGCGCGCGGGAAGAAGACGCGCGGAGAAGTCGTCGAGGGCACCGGCGAGGTACTCGACGCCGCGGGAACCGAGAGGGTTCGTGAGCTGATCCGTCGGAAATACGGTCTGCTCGGAAAGGCCATCGTCACGGCGTCGACCTGGCGCCGGGGTAAGGACGGCACGATCGGCATCTCGATTCAGCGCACTTCTCCCAGCTGACCTTTCCGCGAGTGCACCGCGCCCGCGCGAGAGTGGCCGGCGTGATCAGATCAGCTGGTCGTAGCATCGCGCCCAGATCGCCCCGTGCTGAGCCGGAGTGATGCGCCCGTGGCGCAGGTCGGCGTCGTTGCGTCGCAGAGCGTCGACGAGGTCGAGCAGGTGATTGCGCGGCACCGACGTGAGCGTCCGCGGCGAGGTCGAGCGACACCCACCGGTGGTGTCGGATGCGGTGGGTGTGCCGATCGTCGACGGAGGCGACTTCGTGGTCGACCTGTCCGCGAAGTCGGTGACCCGTCGCGGCGAGCAACTGCATCTCACGACCAACGAATGGGGATCCTGGAAGTGCTCGTGCGTCACGAGGGCAAACTGTTGTCGCAGAGGGACATCCTGTAGACCGTGTGGGGACCGACGTATGTCAATCAGACCAGTTGCCTGCGAGTGTATCTGGCCGGCCTGCGCCGCAAACTCGAAGACGATCCGGCTCATCCAGGCCACCTGCTGACCGAGACCGGGATGGTGTACCGGTTCGTTTGGTGAGCGAGTCGCGCAAAATAGTTGGCTCACAGGGCATTTGTCGATCCCAGTCGATACCGGTTGTGTCCTGCTGTGCTGAGCGCGATGTGCACGAGCGGGCGCGTTCGTCTACTATCGGTGGTCGGTGTGCCGGGAAGCCTGGTCGGCCACGAGGTTGTTGACTGTTCGACGCCTCGTGTAGAAATTGACCCGCGAAAGGCCCAACACCGATGTGGATAGCTCAATGCTCGAGAAGCAGTCGAATTGATGTGAGGACTTCGACCGATGGCTCGCCATGAAGGGCGGCGCATCACCAACGGCAGATGAGTTCTCGAGCCGTTCATGGTCAGCCGTCTCCAGACTCTCCGACACTCTTCAGCGGGACACCGTCGGCGGATTCCTGTTGCTGGGTGCCGCCGTATTCGCCCTACTCTGGGCAAACTCGCCCTGGGGTGATGAGTATGCGGCCCTCGGCGAGGTGGAGGTCGGCGCCGACCTCTTCGGCTTGCACCTGGACCTGAGCCTTTCCGCGTGGGCTGCAGACGGACTGCTCGCGATATTCTTCTTCGTCGTCGGTCTGGAACTCAAGCAGGAGTTCGTTGCCGGGGATCTCCGCGACCCTTCGCGGGCCGCGCTTCCGATCGCCGGTGCTCTCGGTGGGATGATTGTTCCCGCAGCGATTTTCGTGGCAGTCACCCTGCCGGCGGGGGATGGCGCCGTCGAAGGGTGGGCCATCCCGGCTGCGACGGACATCGCGTTCGCTCTTGCTGTCCTTGCGGTGGTGGCCACACATCTGCCAGTCGCACTCAGGACGTTCCTGCTGACCTTGGCTGTGGTCGATGATCTGCTGGCCATCACGGTGATCGCTGTCTTCTACAGCGAATCAATCGATTTCACTTTCCTCGCGTTGGCACTGGTGCCGCTCGCACTCTTTGCCATCTGCGTGCAGCGACGTGTGTCGAAATGGTGGGTCCTCATCCCACTGGCCACGCTCACCTGGATCTTCATGCACGAATCGGGTGTTCACGCGACCGTCGCAGGCGTACTACTCGGGTTCGCAGTCCCGGTTCTGGCTCGGGACGGTGTGAATGACGACGAACACGGTGGACTCGCTCACCACTTCGAACGTCGAGTGCGCCCGATCTCGGCCGGTGTGGCGGTGCCTGTCTTCGCATTCTTCGCGGCGGGAGTGACCGTCGGTGGGGTGAGCGCACTTCGTGACACCGTCACCGATCCGGTTGCGCTCGGTGTGATCGCCGGACTGGTCGTGGGCAAGGTGGTCGGGATACTCGGAACCACCCGTATCGTCTCGGCGCTCACGCGAGCCTCGCTCGACAGCAGTGTGAAGTGGATCGACATTTTCGGTGTCGCACTGTTGGCAGGGATCGGATTCACGGTGTCGTTGCTGATCGGTGAACTCGCCTATGCCGATGACGGGGACCGCGCCGAGGTGGTGAAGGTAGGGGTCCTGATCGGTTCGCTCATCTCGGCCTCATTGGCGGCCATCGTCCTCCGATTACGTAACCGGCACTATCGCGATCTGCGGCGGGCAGCCGGCGACGACGGCGCCCATCGCACCTCGTCCGCCGAGGGCCGGAACAACGCGCCAAGCCCCTCAGCGGCTACATCGACGTAAGCCAGCCGGGCAGCCTGCCACGCCGTGACCTGGTTGGCGGTGAGTACCGGCTTGTCGATCTCGCGTTCGAGGTCGGCGACCCACCCGATCGTGTGCAGGGCGGTGTCGGGCACCAGGACCGCCTGCGCGTTCGCCGAGTCCGCCGATCGGACCATCTCGAACAGGTTGTCGCCGTCGACGGTGCCGGCCTCGGTGGCGGTGTGGATGTCGTGGGCGGCCGACGCGACGACGGTGACCCCGGCCCCGGCGAGGAACGTGGTGAAGCCGTCGGCGACGGGCGTCGGGTAGGTGGCCGCGACCGCCACCGACGTGACGCCGAGTTCGCGGCACGCCGCGGCGAAGGCGAGCGACGTGGATGACACCGGCAGACCGACGACGTCGGCGAGGCGCGAAACCTGCTCATGCGCGCCGTCCCAGCCGTACAGGAAGCTGCCGGATGTACACGCCCACATCAACGCATCGGGTTCGTACCGCGCTGCGCGACGCGCACCGTCTCGCAATGGCGTGTCCGTTCCGACGGCACGCATGGCCGCCACGGTGTGGTCATCGGACTCGATGTCGGTGATGATCACTGGCAGGCGGATCACGCCCCCCAGGGCGGTTTCCACGAGCGGGTAGTCGTCTTCCGCCGCGTGTCCCGGATAGAGCAATGCGACCGTCGGCGTCCTGGTTGTCACTCACAGACCTCCCGAGTAGATTGTCAACAATCTACCAACATCTCGCCGATTTGCAGAAGGAACCGATGGACACATCCGCACGCTGGTCGACCGCCGCCCAATTGGCGGAGGGATACCGGTCCGGGGCGCTCTCCCCGGTTTCGGTGACCGAGGAACTCATCTCCGCCATCGAGGCCGATAACCCCGCAGTCAACGCCTATTGTCTCGTCGACGCGGATGCGGCGATGCGGGATGCCCGGGCCTCGTCGGAGCGGCACGCTGCGGGCGTGGCCCTGGGACCCCTCGACGGGGTGCCGGTCAGCATCAAGGACCTCTTCCTCACCAAGGGCTGGCCCACGCTGCGCGGCTCCGAGTTGATCCACGCCGACGACGACGAGTGGGCGGTCGACGCCCCCGCAGTTGCCCGGCTGCGTGACGCCGGGGCGGTACTGCTGGGGAAGGTGACCACGCCGGAGTTCGGTTGGAAGGGCGTCACCGACAGCCCCCGGTGCGGCGTCACCCGCAACCCGTGGGACACCGAACGGACGCCCGGTGGTTCCAGCGGCGGCAGTGCGGCAGCGGTGGCCGCCGGACTCGGTCCGCTGTCGGTCGGGACAGACGGGGGTGGGTCGATCCGCATCCCCGCATCCTTCTGCGGCATAGTCGGTTTGAAGCCGACGTTCGGTCGCGTGCCGTTGTATCCGGCCAGTCCGTTCGGCACCCTCGCGCACGCGGGGCCGATGACCCGGACCGTCGCCGACTGCGCCACGATGCTCGACGTGCTCAGCGGCTTCGATCCCCGCGACTGGTGGGCCATGCCGACCCCGACGACCAGCTCCGCCGAACTCCTCAGCCGCGCACCACATCACCTCGACGGCGTACGCATCGCGTACAGTCCCGACCTCGGATACGGATCAAATGATCCGGTGGTACAACAGAACACCGAAGCGGCACTGGAGATCATGCGCGGCCTCGGGGCCTCGGTCACCGAGATCGAACTCGGCTGGGAAGACCCGGCATGGGCCTACCACATTCTGTGGTTCAGCGGAGCCGACGTCGTCGTCAGAGCGCAGGGCCCGGGCGCGACGGAGAAGATCGATCACGGATTGGCGGCGGCATTGACCCGCCATGCGGACTTCTCGGCCACCGACTATCTCGATGCCACCGCGCTGCGGATGGCGCTCGGGGTCGAGATGGGCCAGCTGCACCTCGACTTCGACGTGTTGATCACGCCCAGCACGCCACGTGTCGCATTCGAGGCAGGTGTCGACGTCCCCGCCGGATCTGCCTCGCCGGACTGGACGTCGTGGACGCCGTACTCGTATCCGTTCAATCTGACCGGGCAACCGGCGATCACGATCCCGAGCGGGTTCGATCGCAGCGGCCCCACCGCGCTGCCCACTGGCCTGCAGATCGTCGGAGCGCGCCATGCCGACGACACGGTGCTGCGCGTCGCGGCCGCCTACGAACGGGTCGCACCGTTCACGACACGGGAGGGGATTCAGTGAGTGACCGCTTCATCACGGTCAGTTTGGAACAGCGCGGCGTGACAGCGGTCGCGAAGTTGCTCGACGACGAGGCCCCGCGCACCGCGGCCGCGGTCTGGGATGCCCTACCGCAGGGCGGACAGGTCTACCACGGCAAGTTCGCCCGCAACGAGATCTACACTCTGCTGCCCGCATTCGCCCCGACGGAACCGGGCCTGGAGAACAGCACCGTCACACCCATTCCCGGTGACCTGTGCTACTTCACCTTCGACGGCGTGCTCGACAATCCGGCATACGGGTACGAACCGGGTGGAGCGCCCGGCAGTCAACGACTACTGATCGACCTCGCCGTGTTTTACGGGCGCAACAACCTGCTTGTCAACGGCGACGTCGGATGGGTACCGGGCAACGTGTTCGCGACCATCACCGAAGGTCTCGACGCATTCGCCGCCGCGTGCAACGACGTCTGGATGGGTGGTGCACGCGGAGAGACCCTCACCTACCGGCGTGCGTGAGAACCGACAGAGGAGCCAACACATGACAGGAACACGACAACGAGAACCCGGGCGCAAGCGAGTGCTCACCCCGCTGGTTCAGGAGTCGACGCCGGCGATCATCGCGCGGAAACTGCATGACGCGATCGCCAGCGGTGACTTCCCGCCAGGGTCCCAATTGACCGAATCCGGTCTCGCCGCGGATCTCGGCGTGAGCCGTGGGCCGCTGCGTGAAGCCATGCAGCGTCTCACCGCCGAAGGGCTGCTCGTCAGTCACCGCAATCGCGGCCTTTTCGTTGTGTCGATGGATGATTCGGACATTCGCGACATGTACGTTGCGCGAACGGCGGTCGAACGTGCCGCGCTGGAGCAGGTGATCTATCGTGGGGACGATGACGCCATCGACGACCTGAATGATGCAGTGGCACAGATGCGGGAGTTCATCGATGATCCCAACGGGGTCGAGATGGCCGACGCGGACATGCGTTTCCACCAGACGCTGGTGGATCATGCCGCCAGCCAGCGCCTTTCGCGGCTACACGAGACGATCCTGGTAGAAACCCGGATGTGTCTGCGGGCGATGCGGGGAACCTACGCATCGGGGAAGGAACGTATAGCAGAACATCAGGCATTGGTGGATGCCATCGTCGCGGGGGACGTGGCGGCGGCCGACGCACTGATGATCGAGCACATGAACGACGGGCTGCACCGTCTGGTCGGTGACACCATTCCCGACCTGTCCGGGGCGGTGTCGACGGGCTGATCGTTGCCATGATGTGAACGGATTCGCCCGCACCCGCGGGCTTGCCGACTTAGTCTCGATACGTCAGATCGCCGATGTGAATCAGCACCAGACAACTGGCCGCCCAGACTGAGGAAGGCGCAGATGACGAACCCGAGTTCGACCGGATCGACGGCACATCCCAGACCCGACCCGGAATCCCCCGAAGGAAAGTCGATCCTCCGAAAGGCGATCAGCGCCTCCGCGATCGGCAACGCCACCGAGTGGTACGACTACGGCGTCTACGCCGCGACGGCGACCTATCTGACCGACGCCTTCTTCCCCGGCGACCTCGGCACGCTCGGCACCATGCTGGGTTTCGCCGTCTCCTTCGTCCTCCGCCCGCTCGGCGGGTTCGTCTGGGGGCCGATCGGCGACCGCATCGGACGTCGCTCCGTGCTCGCGCTCACCATCGTGCTGATCTCGGTCGCGACTGCGTTGATCGGCGTCCTGCCGACGCACGCTTCTGTCGGTGTATGGGCGCCCGTGCTGCTCATCCTGCTCCGCGTCGTGCAGGGATTCTCCACCGGCGGTGAGTACGGCGGTGCGGCCACGTTCATGGCCGAGTACGCCCCGGACAAGAAACGTGGCCGCTACGGCAGCTTCCTGGAGTTCGGCACGTTGGGCGGGTTCGTCCTCGGCTCGGCGGTCGTGCTCTTCCTCGATCTGCTCCTGAGTGACGACGCGATGGCCACCTGGGGATGGCGCCTGCCGTTCTTCCTCGCCCTGCCGCTGGGTCTGATCGGCCTCTACCTGCGTACCCAGGTCGACGAATCGCCGGTCTTCGAGGAACTCGAGGACGAACACAAGCTCGAATCGTCGCCCTGGGCCGAGCTGGTCGATCTGGTGAAGACGTACTGGCAGCCGGTGGCGATCATGTTCGGCATGGTGGTCGCGCTCAACGTGGCGAATTACACTCTGCTGGCGTATCAGCCGACGTATCTGGAGAACACGCTCGGGATGAGCACGGACACCGCCACGGCGGTGATCCTCATCGGCGAGCTGGCAATGATGGCGGTCATCCCGTTCTTCGGTGCCTGGTCGGATCGGACCGGACGAAAACCGATGTGGTGGTCGTCGTTGATCGGACTGTTCGTCCTCGCCTTGCCGTTGTATTGGCTGATGGGGCAGGGATTCGCCTGGGCGATCATCGGTTTCACGATCCTGGGGCTGCTCTACATCCCGCAGCTCGCGACGATCTCGGCCACCTTCCCGGCCATGTTCCCGACCCAGGTGCGCTACGCCGGTTTCGCGATCTCCTACAACCTCTCCACGGCCGCGTTCGGTGGTACCGCTCCGCTCGTGAACGACGCCGTCGTGGAGGGCACGGGCTGGAACCTCTTCCCGGCGCTGTACATGATGGGCGCCTGTGCGATCGGCATGGTGGCGCTGGTGTTCTTGAAGGAGACCGCCGGAGTCTCGATCCGTGGTTCCGAGATCCCCTCGAGGGAGCGCGATCTCGCGATGGCGGCGAAGTCGACGTGACCGGTTTCGGATTCCCGTTGGTCGAGTAGCGACGTGCGAGCGTAGCGAGCCCGACGCGTATCGAGGCCTTGGTGAGGGGATCTCGATACGCGTGCTCGCCTAGCGGCTCGCAGGCTACTCGATCGGCGGGTGGGGGTTTTCGTTGGTCGAGTAGCGACGTGCGAGCGTAGCGAGCCCGACGCGTATCGAGGCCTTGGTGAGGGGATCTCGATACGCGTGCTCGCCTAGCGGCTCGCACGCTACTCGATCAACGGAGGGGCGGCTCGCACGCTACTCGATCAGCGGAAGGGACGCTCGCGATCAGCCCAGCATCCGCAACGCCGTGAGCGCGTAGGCACGCGCCGCGGTCTCGAGGTCGGCGATCGCCACGGATTCGTCGGGTTGGTGTGCCTGCGTGTGGATCTCGCCGGGGCCGCACACGATCGCGGGGATACCGAGATCGCGGTTCACGAATCCGCCGTCACAGGCTGCGCTCCACCCGCCGACCGAGGTGGAACCGCCCGCATCGGTGATCGCCCCGACAGTGAAGGCGACCAGGTCGTGCGACTCGTCGGTGGCGAAACCGGGCATCTCCATGGTTACGCGGACGTCGACGGAGATGCCGTCGGAGTCGATACCGGACTGCGAGATCGCCTGCCGCAGTTCGGCGGCGATGGTCTCTGCGCTCTCGTGCGGCATCAATCGGCGATCGATGCCGAGGCTGCACATCGGTGCGACCACCGAGATGCCCTGGCCGCCGGCGATGGTGCCGACATTCCAGGTGCCCGATCCGAGGAGGTCGTCTGCGGTCATCGCGAGTTGCTCGTGGTCGAAGCGGATCAGGTCCACGATGGATGCGGCGGCGTTGATGGCGCTGCGTCCGTCTGCGGGTCGGCCGGAATGCGCGGCCCGGCCGGTGATGTCGATCTCAAGGTACGACGCCCCACGGCAGCCCCGGACGACCTCGAGGTCGGTCGGTTCGGCCACGATGCAGCCGGCGAACTCGTACTCCGGAGTCTGGGACACGAAGTCGCGCACGCCGATCCCGTGCTCTTCCTCATCCACGGTGCAGACCAGCTGCACGGGGCCGGACAGGTCGACACCGTATGCCGAGGCATGGGACAGGGCCTGCATGGCGACGACGGCGGCGGCCAGCCCGCCCTTCATGTCGGTGGCGCCACGGCCGTAGAGTCGTCCGTCCGCATACCGGGCGCGGTACGGGTCGGCCGACCAGCCGGGCCCGGCAGGCACCACATCGGAGTGGCCGAGCAACATCAATCCCGGGCCCGATCCGGCCGACAAGGTGGCAACCAGATTCGGCCGGCCCGGTGCGACCTCTCGCGTGGACACGGAGAAACCCGCACTGCGACATGCCTTCTCGAGGACCTCGACGGCGGCTGCCTCGGTGCCACCCGGATTCTCGCTGGATGCCTCGACGAGACCTGCGGTGAGCATGGCGACGGTGTCGGCGTTGATGTGGGACAACACGCCGGCCTCGGCTTCGGACAGGGACACGTCGCGACCTCCGGGTGCTCGTCTCGTCATCGAATGGATTCCGTCACCCAGTATGAGCCATCTTCTCCAGCGTGCCCGTCAGGCGCTTGATGCCCTCATCGATCCGCTCCGGTGTGCTCGACGCGAAGCACAGCCGCATCGCGTTGCGGAACCGTCCGCCCGGCGACAATGCGGGGCCCGGGATGAAGGCGACGCCGTCGGCGAGGGCCACCTCGAACAGTTCGCGGGTGTCGATCTCGGCGAACTCCTCGCGCAGCGTCACCCACAGGAAGAAGCCGCCATCGGGGTCGGTGGTGTCCACGCGGTCGCCGAGGTGACGGCTGATCGAGTCCAGCATCGCCTCCTTGCGTTCGCGATAGAGCTTGCGAATCCCGGCGAGGTGGTCTTCGAGACCGCCACGCGCGATGTACTCGGCGACGATGTGCTGATTGGGCACGTTGGTGCAGGTGTCCATCGCCTGCTTGCCGTTGATGAGCAGCTGGCGCAGCGAGGCGTCCGCGTCGACCCAGCCGACGCGCCAACCGGGCGCCAGGATCTTGGAGAAGGTGCGCACCGAGAAGATCAGCGGGTCTTGGGGACTCAGCGTCTGGAAGGTCGGCAGATCCTCGCCGGCGAAACGCAGCAGCCCGTAGGGATCGTCGTCGATGATCACCGCACCCCACTGGTGCGCGAGGCGCAGCAGTTCGCGTCGTCGTTCCTCAGAGAGGGTGACGCCCGACGGATTCTGGAAGGTCGGGATCGTGTAGATCGCCTTGGGGGTCTGGTGGGTGTGGGAGACGAGATCCTCCAGGGTGTCCACCTGCATGCCGTCCTCGTCGGTGGGAACCTCGAGGAGTTGCGCACCATAGGAGAGGGCGGTCGCGCTGCCGTTGGTGTAGGTGGGGGATTCGACGATCACGAGGTCGCCGGGGTCGACGAAGAGCTTGCACGCGAGGTCGAGCCCCTGCATGCCTCCGGTGGTGATCACGAGGCGGTCGAGGCTCGACGGATCCGGTGTGGTCGCGAGGTAGTCGACGAGGAGCTGCAGGAGGCGTGGCTCGCCCTCGGTGGCGCCGTAGGTGAACGACGAGTTGTCCAGGATCTCCCCGGCGATCTGCCGGAACTCGTCGGCCGGGACAGCCTCGTCGGCCGGCGAGCCCATGGCGAAGCGCACGATGTCGTGGGTTTGTGCCGCGAGTAGGGAGGTGGACGAGTCGATCATCGACCCGACCAGGTCCTTGGCGCGCCCGGCCAATGGCAGCGTGGGGCCGGAATGGCGCAGGTTGTGGGTGTCGGCGGTGGCGGTCATCGGTTCACCTCTCTCGGTGTGGTTGGGGCCCTTCGTGACGCTCGGCTAGCGCCTCGCTCCTCAGGGATCGGGGGTTCATTTGCGGATCAACTCGCGCGGGAAACTGGTGAAGGTCTCGACGCCGGTCGGGCTGACGCGCACCGACTCGGACAGTTCGAAGCCGTAGTCGTCCATCCACATTCCGCAGACGATGTGGAAGGTCATGTTGGTCTCGAGGATCGTCTCGTCCTCGGTCCGAATGCTGATCGTGCGCTCGCCCCAGTCGGGCGGATACCCGATGCCGATCGAGTAGCCCAGGCGCGAAGGCTTTTCCAGTCCGTACTTGGCAAGGGACCAGTTCCAGGTGGACGCCAGTTCACGAGTGGCCACCCCCGGACGGATGGCCTCGAGGACGTTGTTGAGCCCCTCAGCGGTGGCCTTGGCCACGTAGTCGAGATCCTTCGACGGCACGCCGAGTGACACGGTGCGGGCAAGCGGACAATGATATCGGTTGTGCGCGCCGGTCAGTTCGATGACCACCGCCTCGTCGTCGGTGAACGTGCCCTGATGCCACGTCAAGTGCGGGGTGTCGGCGGCGGCGCCGGTCGGCATCATCGGCACGATCGCCGGATAGTCACCGCCGAAGTCCGAGGTGCCGGTGATCTGCGCTTGCGAGATCGCTGCCGCCGCATCGCATTGCCGGACACCGACATCGATGGTCTCGATGGCGGCGCGCATGGCTTCCGAACACACCATGCCGGCCTGACGCATCAGTTGGACCTCCGCGTCGGACTTCACCGACCGCACCCAATTGACGAGCTCGAAGTTGTCGACGAGCTTCCACTCCGGGATGGCGTTGTAGAGCGCACGATAGGCCTTGGGCGAGAAGAAGTGTGAATCCATCTCCAGGCCCACCGACCCGGCCCGTGACGCCGGGGCGATGAGGTGGCGCTGGCGCAGCGCCCACGCCACCCAGTCGAAGGCGTGCACGTGCGGCCGATGCACGTAGCTCTCCGGATAGCCGACGATCTGATCTTCCGGCAGCCACGTGGTGCGGTGTGCGCCATGGGCATCCATCTCCCGGGCGAAGAACACCATCTCGCCCTCGATCGGGACGAACAGCATCTGCGGGGTGTAGAACGACCACGCGTTGTACCCGATGAGATAGAAGATGTTGGCCGGATCGGTGACGATGATCGCCGAGAGGCCCTGCCGGTCCATGAGTTCACGGACACGGGTCAGGCGCTGTTCGTACTCGCTGTCGGTGAACAGCTGAGCGCCGAGGTACATCCGTGGTCTCCTGTCGGGTCATCACCGGCCGTGGGTGGACCGGTCAATCATGTTGTGTCAACGGGCTATCGGCCGTGCAACGTACTTTACGTCGAGAAACTCCTCGATGCCGAGTCGACCGCCCTCGCGGCCGAGTCCTGACTCCTTGATCCCGCCGAAAGGTGCGGCCGGATTGGAGACGAGACCGGTGTTGACACCGACCATCCCGACCTCCAGGGCCGACGACAACCGGTCTGCGCGGTCGATGTCCTGGGTGTAGAGGTATCCGACGAGTCCCCACGGGGTGTCGTTGGCCAGCCGCAGCACCTCCTCGTCGTCGGCGCCGGCATCGCCACCGCTGGTGCCGAACGGGATGATCGCGGCGACCGGACCGAAGATCTCGGTGTGCATCAGGTCGGCGGACGGGTCGACGTCGGTCAACACGGTCGGTGGGTAGAAGTGCCCCGGTCCGTCGGGACGCTCTGCACCGCAGACGATTCGCGCACCACGGTCGACGGCGTCGGAGACAAGGGCAGTGACCTTGTCGGTGGCCTTACCCTCCACGAGCGGACCCACCTGGGTGCCCTCTGCCGCGCCGTCGCCGACGGTGAGCCCACCCATCCGTGCGGCCAACTTCTCCGTGAAGTCGCCGATCACGTCGCGGTGCACAAAGATCCGGTTGGCCGCGGTACACGCCTGCCCCATGTTGCGCATCTTGGCGACCATGACACCCTCGATCGCACGATCGACATCGGCGTCGGCGCACACGATGAACGGTGCGTTGCCGCCCAGTTCCATCGATGTGCGCATCACGGTGCCGGCGGCCTGCCCGAGCAGAATCTTCCCGACCTCGGTCGAACCGGTGAAACTGACCTTGCGGGCCTTGCCTGAGGACATCCATTCGCCCACCACGGATCCGGGGTCGGTGGTGGTGACGACGTTGAGCACGCCATCGGGTAACCCGGCCTCACGCAGGATGTCGGTGAGCAGCAGAGCGGTCAGCGGGGTGAGTTCGGCCGGCTTGAACACCATCGTGCAGCCCGCCGCGACCGCCGGTCCGATCTTGCGGGTTCCCATGGCGAGGGGGAAGTTCCACGGGGTGATCAGGATGCACGGACCCACCGGTTGCTTGCTGACGACCACACGGTTGTTGCCGTCGCCGGTCACGGTGTGGTCGCCCCCGATGCGCACGGCCTCCTCGGCGAACCACCGGAAGAACTCGGCGCCGTAGGCGACCTCGCCCTTGGCCTCGGCCAGCGGCTTACCCATCTCGGCGGTCATCACGGATGCGATCTCGTCGACGCGATCCATGATGAGCTGGTATGCGCGATAGAGGATCTCGCTGCGGGAACGGGGTGACGTGGCCGCCCACGCCGCTTGATGATCGGCGGCTGCCTGCAGTGCACTGCGCGCGTCGGCGGCGCTGCCGTCGGCGACCACGGCCAAGGGTTGACCGGTGGCCGGGTTCTCGACGGTGAAGGTGGCGCCCGCCTCGGCAGGTCGCCACTGGCCGTCGATGAACAGGTCGGTGTGGAGCCGCGCGATGGCCTGCGATGCGTCCGAGGTGGGAATGGTGGCCGTCATGGTCACGCTCCTTCCGTGGTGGTGGGTTCTGTCGACGAAGGATCGGATTCCGTCGACGGGAACTTGGGTTCTGTCGGCGACTTTCGGGGTTCTGTCGGCGAGGATCGGGGTTCTGTCGGCGGGGTGGCGGGGCCGCGGCGGGTGAGCAGTTCCGCGAGGTGCAGGCCGGTCGCGGTGATGGCCGAGTCGGTCGCGGCGAGGTGGTCGACCGACATCGCGCAACTGAAACCGTCGGTGATGACCGGCCGGTCCGGGTCCGCCCGCAGGGCCGGGGCGAGCGCGTTCTCGGCGACGGCGACACTCACGTCGTAGTGCCCGCGTTCGAACCCGAAGTTGCCCGCCACACCACAGCATCCGTCCGCCGTGTGGACCTCGACGCCGAGCGCCTCCAGGACCGACGCGCCGGTGCGGGCGCCGAACACCGCGTACTCGTGGCAATGCGTCTGCAGGGTGACGGAGTCGGGTAGCCCCGTCGGAGTCCAGCCACGGTCGATGAGCCGTGGTAGGTAGTCGGCGAAGCTGTGCACCCGGGCGGACACACGGTGGGCCGCGGCACTGTCGACGAGTTCGGGTAGATCTTTGCGCAGGGCCGCGGCGCAACTCGGTTCCGGGAGCACGATCGGCCGGTCGGTGCCGTCGTCGAGCGCTGTCGCCGTGCGCGTCAGCACTTTCCGTGCGTGCGTGAGCTGCCCGGTGGAGATCCAGGTGAGGGCACAGCAGTTGTCCGCGCTACATCCCACTTGGTCGCCGCTGCCACCCAGGACCTCGGCGGCGGCGGTCGCGACCTGCGGACGGAACGCTTTCGTGAACGAGTCGACGAAGAGGATCGTGTCGGTGGTCGGGGTCACCGGCGCCAGTGCGCGCAGGTGACGTCGGCGGTCGCGGCGGGTGGCGAACCGCGGCATGCTGCGCCGTGCATCGAGACCACCTGCGCGGGCCGCGATCCGCCGCAACGGGGTGTTCAGGCTCGCGTTGATCACCGGTGCCAGGGTCCCGGCCACGTTCAGCCACGCCGGCATCCAGCCGAGGGAGTAGTGCGACATCGGGCGGCGGCGGCCGGTGTAGTGATGGTGCAGGAACTCCGACTTGTAGGTGGCCATGTCGACTCCGGTCGGGCAGTCGGTGGAGCATGCCTTGCAGGACAGGCAGAGATCCAGTGCCTCGGCCACATCTGTTGATTGCCAGCCGGACTCGATGTCCGGCGCGGTACGGACCATGTCCTGCAGCACCCGGGCCCGTCCGCGGGTGGAGTCCTTCTCGTCGCGGGTGGCCCGGAAACTCGGACACATCACGCCGCCCGATGACGCGCGGCAGCGACCCACGCCGATACATCCCTGCACGGCGTGCACGAACGGATCGAGGGTGTCGGCCGTCTCCGTAGTGCTTCCTGATTCGGCCGGCGTGAGGGTGAACATCGTCGGCCAGCGTCGTGCCGGGACGTCGGCCAGCGCCAGGTCGTCCGTGATGGGCGGTGCATCGATGATCGAGCCGGGATTCAGCGTGCCCGTCGGGTCCCAGATCTTCTTGAACTCGGCGAACGCGGCGAGCATGGCGGGGGAGTACATCACGGGCAGCAGCGCCGACCGCGCGCGCCCGTCTCCGTGCTCACCCGACAGCGACCCGCCGTGTGCGACGACGAGATGTGCTGCGTCGGTGCAGAAACGGTCCATCGCCGCCCGGCCCTCGGCGGATCGTAGATCGAACGTGATGCGGACGTGCATGCAGCCGGCGCCGAAGTGTCCGTACATCACCCCGGTGAGGCCGTAGCGGTCGAGCAGTGCGGTGAAGTCGTCGAGATAGTCAGCCAGCCGTTCCGGCGCGACCGCGGCGTCTTCCCAGCCGGGCCATGACTCGTAGCCACTGCCGATGCTGTCGTCGTCGGGGTCGGCGAGGCGTGACGAGAGCCCGGCGCCGTCCTCTCGGACCCGCCAGAGCGTCTTGCGTGCCACCGGATCCGGGACGGTGGTCCCGGCGATCATGCGTCCATGGGCGCGGAGCTCATCGAGGAGTCGCTTGGCGGTCGCGGGCACGTCGGTCTCGGATTGCTGTGTGGCGCTGTGCTCGTCGAGGTCGATGAACAGCCATGCGGTGCAGTCCGGGTCGGCGATTCCGGGTAGCGCCGTGACCGTGTCCCGCCCACGACGCGCGGCCATCGTGGCGACGATCTTGCGGTCGATGCCCTCCACCGCCGACGGCGCATACGGCAGGATCACGGGTACGTCGCGAGCCGCATCGCTGGCCGTCGGGTAGCCGACGCACAACAGCAGCGACGAGGACGCGACCGGGACCAGTCGGACGCGCGCGGCCACCACGATCGCACACGTCCCCTCACTGCCCACCAGGGTGCGTGCAACGTCGAAGCCGTTCTCCGGCAGCAACTTCGACAGGTGATATCCGGACACCTGGCGCGGAATGGTCTCCAGGTCGGTGCGCAGGATGGCGAGGTTGCGGTCCGTCAGATCACGCAGGTGCTCGGTGAGCGTCGCGGCGCGCTGCGCAGCTGCCGTGTCGTCGGGATCGGTGGCGGCGATCCCGGTGCGGGTGGCCGTGAGTCGCAGGCCGTCCGCGGTGACGAGGTAGAGCTCCTCGACGTGATCGGTGGTGCGACCGTGCCGGACCGAGTGGTTACCGCAGGCGTCGTTGCCGATGGCCCCTCCGAGGGTCGCCCGCGACGCCGACGACGGGTCGGGAGCGAACGTCAGGCGGCCGTCGGTGGCGCTGCGGGCTTTCGCCGCGAGGGTGGTCAACACGGCGCCGCTCTCGGCGACCGCGGTGGACGTGTCGACGTCGACCTCACGGAGCCGGTGCATGTGGCGCGACAGGTCGATCACCACGCCACGCCCGATCGCGTTGCCGCCCATCGACGTGCCACCGCCACGGGCGATCAGCGGGATGCCGTGGGCATGGCAGTACTCGGCGGTGCGCGCCACGTCGAGCTCGGTGCGCGGGAAGACCACCGCAATCGGACGAATCCGGTAATTGGAAGCGTCGTAGGAATACTCGGCGAGGCGCCGCGACGAGACGTCGACCTCGACGCCCAGGGCATCGAGGTCGACGGCTACATCGGGTTCGCCGGAACGAGCGGGTCGATCGTCGTCCGTGAGCGCCGAGTTGCTGACATGTGTCATCTCTGTCCGAGGGTATCGCCTGAGAACACATCGGTCAGGGTTGCGGAAAACCGCTCCAGACCCATGCTGATCTCGTCCTCGGTGACGACCAGCGCCGGGATGAGTCGCACGACGTTGCCGGCGGGGCCGCAGGTGAGGGTGAGCAGGCCGTGGCGGGTGGTGGCCTGCTGGACGGCGGCGGCCGCGGCGGCGTCGGGGACGGGGGTCGCGCCGTCGCCGCTCTTGACGAACTCGATCCCGGCCATGAGACCCAGTCCACGCACGTCACCGACGGCGTCGAATCGACCTGCGATGTCCTGCAATCCGCTCAACATCTGGTCGCCCCGGATGCGCGCGTTCTCCACGAGGTTCTCGTCGCGGATCACGTCGATGGTGGCGACGGCGGCCGCGGCGGCGACCGCGTTGCCGCCATAGGTGCCGCCCTGCGATCCCGGCCACGCCTTGCTCATCAGTTCCGTCGACGCCGCGATGGCGGAGATCGGGAAACCCGAGGCGAGGCCCTTGGCCGTGATGAGGATGTCCGGGGTGAGGTCGGTGGCGTGCTGATGACCCCAGAACTTGCCGGTGCGGCCGAACCCGGCCTGCACCTCGTCGAGGATCAGGACGATGCCGTGCCGGTCGGCGCGTTCGCGCAGTCCCTCGAGGAACCGCGGCGGGGTGGGCAGGTAGCCGCCGTCACCGAGGACCGGTTCGATGAGGAAGGCGGCCGTGTCGTTGGGGGCCACGCGTGACTGCAGCAGATAGTCGAGTTCCCGCAGCGCGAAGTCGACGGCGGTGTCGGTGTCCCAGCCGTAGCGGTAGGCGTAGGGGAACGGCGACATGTGCACGCCGGCCATGAGCGGCGAGAAACCGGCCGAGAACTTGGTTCCGGCGGTCGTGAGACTGGCCGCTGCCACCGTGCGGCCGTGGAAGCCACCCTGGAACACGACGATGTTCGGACGTGCGGTCGCCATCCGGGCGAGACGGATCGCCGCCTCGACGGCCTCCGACCCCGAGTTGGCGTAGAAGACAGAGTCCAAGCCGAGGGGCAGCACGCCGCCGAGCTTCTCGGTCAGTTCGAGCAGCGGCTGATGCATCACCGTCGTGTACTGGGCGTGGATGATCTTGGTGCACTGCTCCTGGGCGGCCGCGACGACGCGCGGGTGGCAGTGGCCGGTGCTGGTGACGCCGATACCGGTGGTGAAGTCGAGGTAGTCGTGACCGTCGGTACCGCGGATCCACGAGCCCTGTGCATGGTCGACGACGACGGGTGTCGCCTGTTTGAGCGCGGGGCTCAAGGACGCGGTCTGGGCGGTCGGCAGGGATTCGGCGGTGACGGTCATGCGTACACGGTGACGGTCGATCGTCGGATTGTCAACAATTGGACATAGGGCCAGTTCGCGGCCCCAATCCCCAGGTCCAGCGGTGCGGCCAGAACGTATGCAGAGTGGATCGGGTCAGAGGTCGATCGGGTCGTCGAGAGCCGTGCTCAGAGCGTGGAGGGTCGCGACCGCCTCGGCCAGCCGCTCGACGCCCACGCGCTCGGCGAGGGTGGTCGCCGCGATCCGGTGACCGGGATTGATCCGGCGGATCGCGGCCAGCCCGTCGTCGGTCAGCCGGACCAGCTTGGCGCGCCGGTGTCCCGGGTTGTCACGGTATTCGACCAGGCCGTCGGCGGCGAGCAGGTCGGCGGTGCGCTGAACGCTCTGTCGGGTGATGCCCATGGCCCGTGCGATGTCGGAAACGGTGAGTGGCGCGTCGATCACGGCGCCGAGGACCTGCCAGCGGGTGGCCGTGAGGCCGGCCGGGCGGGCGAGGTTCTCCGCCAGCGCGAGGAACTGGCCATTGAGGCGGAACGTGGTGAGGGCGCTGTCACTCAGGAGTTGTTGCACCTGTTCGATGGCGGGTGGGACGTCGGTCACGACTGTTCACCGAGCGCGTAGAAACCGCTCGGGTCCTGCTCACCGTAGAGCCGGTACCAGGCCTCGAGCACGGGCTGCGTGTACACGCCGAGCTGCGCGAACACCTCACGGGCGAACTCGATGGGTGCGACCGCGCCCGCGGTGATGACCCCGCGATCGGTGACCGCCGGGGCGTCGATGTACCGCGCGGCGCCCGCGTAGCCCGTCGGCTCGAGCTGCTGCGGCGCGTTGCTGGTGTGGCGACGATCGTCGAGTAGTCCAGACCGTGCCAAACCTACTGTGGCGCCACAGATCCCGGCGACCGGAATGCCGGCGTCGGCCCAGCGGCGGGCGGCGTCGACGAACGCGTCGTTGCCGTCCCACGACTGCGCTCCGGGCAGGACGAGCATGGTACTGCCGTCAGGGTCGACGTCATCAAGAACGGTGTCGGGAACCATGGTGACGCCGCCGATCGTGCGAACCGGCTCGGCGGTCGCGCCGACGGTCACGATGCGAAATGCGCCGGGATCGCGCTGGTACTCGGGGTTGTTGATGCCGGCTGCGACGTAGCCGTACTCCCAGTCGGCGAGGCCAGGGTAGACGCCCAAGTGAACGGTCTTCATCGGATCTCCTCAGTAGGTTTGCGCCTCCGATATGACAGTATTCTGTCAGTATGACAGCATACTGTCAATGGGGAGGCCTCGATGGCGGGCGCGGTCGCGGAGTGTCTGGTTACGGTGAGGCGTGCCCACACAACGACGACCGACCATCGCGATCCTCGGGGCCGACGGAGTCCCGGACCCGCCCAACCTCGATCAGATCGCCGACCTCGCGACCATCCGGCCGTGCACGGCCGACACCCTGCCGTCGGCGCTGCCCGGCGCCGATGTCCTCCTCGTCTGGGACTTCTTCTCCCGTGCGCTGAAAGACAATTGGGGACCCGCGACGGCGGACCTACGCTGGGTGCACGTGTGTGCGGCCGGCGTGGACTCGTTGCTGTTCGACGACCTGCGCGCCTCGGACATTGTCGTCACCAACGCCGCCGGGGTGTTCGACCGCCCGATCGCCGAATTCGTCCTCGCCTCGATCCTCGCGCGCGACAAGCAGTTACACATCTCCAAGCGATTTCAGCAGCAGCGCGCCTGGGAGCATCGGGAGACCGCGCGCACCGAGGGCTCCTCCGCGTTGGTGATCGGTACCGGCGGCATCGGTCGCGCCACCGCCCGGCTGCTGAAGGCCGTCGGGATCCGGGTGACCGGAGCGGGTCGGACCGCACGGTCCGACGACCCCGACTTCGGCACCGTCGTGCCCACCGATGACTTGGTCGAGCACGTCGGCGGATTCGACACCGTGGTCGCGATCGCCCCGCTGACCGCCCAGACCGAGCGGATGATCGACGCGGCCGTGCTGTCTGCGATGCGGTCGGATGCGCACTTCGTCAACGTCGGCCGCGGCCAACTCGTCGACGAACCGGCCCTGATCGACGCACTGTCCTCCGGCGACATCGGTGCGGCCTCGCTCGACGTGTTCACCGACGAACCGCTCGACCCGTCGAGCCCGCTGTGGGCGATGGAGAACGTCGCCATCTCGCCGCACATGAGCGGTGACGTCGTCGGATGGCGCGACGTACTCGCCGAACAGTTCCTCACGAACCTGCGGCGTTACCTCGATGCGTCCGTACCGTTGGCCACGGTGCTCGGCAACGTCGTCGACAAGGACCGGGGTTATGTCGCCGGCGCTACACGCGCGGGCGGCGATAGTAGGCTGTAGCGCGATGACCATCGTGTATTTCGTGATCGCCGTGTTGGCACTCGCCGGTGCGGTCGCCCTGTTGTGGCTCGACCGGCAGCGTTCGAGTGCCGTTCGGCATCGGCGAGCGGTCTGGGGTGACCAGCACGAGTTCAAGTTCCGTGAGACGGACACCAAGCTGCGCAAGGTCTTTCATCGCGCGACGATGAACGTGCCCGAACGTGTCGCGGTCCAGGACGTCGCCTACGGCCAGTTCGGGGGCGCCGAGGCCGTGGTGTTCGACCTGGCCGAGACTGCGACGGTGGTCGCCGTTCGCCGATCCGCGCCGTCGCCGGTCGTCATCGACCTCCGGCACGAGGATGTGCTCGCCCCGGCCGAAGAGGACGTCGAACTGCTCGGCGCGATGGGTCCCCGGGTGATGTTCTCCAACAACCTCGACGTCGCGCGCCGCGTCTGTGACCGCCGGATGGTGGCCCTGGCCAACAACGCGCCGCCATTCATCGAGGTCCTCTGGAACGAGGGCAACTGGGTCCTCGGATCGATGCCGCAGACCGCCGAGGACGACCAGCTCGACATCGGCCTCGAAGTGGTTCGCCGGTTCGCGGATCTACTCCGGGTGCTGCCGCCGCTCGTCGACCCCCAGGATGCGCCGGACCCCCGCGACCCGCACGGACCCACGCGCGCCGAACTGGCCGACGAGAAGACCGAATCGATGCGCGACAAACAACGTCGCGCCCGCATCGCCGCCGAGGACTCTCGTGCTCGCGACGCGGTGCCGACTGGCGACGCCGACGTCGCCGCGCCGACCCCGCAGCGCGGCGGCGATGATGCCGCACCGCCGGCATGGACCCCCGAGACGACGCCGGGCCGGCGGATGCAGCCGATGCCGGTGCGTCGCCCGGGTCCCGCACCTCGTCCGTACGACATGCCGCCGGGCCCGCCGCCCGCAACGGACCGACCCAACCGCCACCACAAGAGTTGAGCCGCGATATGTCTTCGTCAGCGCCCGCCGCCCCCGCCGTCGACGACGGCGACCGGACCCGCCTCGCGAAACTGGTCACCGAACTTGCCGTCGTGCACGGCCGGGTGACCCTGTCGTCGGGCAAGGAAGCCGACTACTATGTCGACCTGCGTCGCGCCACCCTGCACAACGAGGCGTCCCGGCTGATCGGCAGCCTGATGCGGGAGCTCACCGCCGATTGGGAGTACGAGTCGGTGGGTGGGCTCACCCTCGGCGCCGATCCGGTCGCGACGTCGATCATGCACGCCGACGGCCGCCCGATCGATTCCTTCGTCGTCCGCAAGGCCACCAAGACCCACGGCATGCAACGCCGCATCGAGGGACCCGACATCGCCGGGCGCAACGTGCTCGTCGTCGAGGACACCTCCACCACCGGCGCGTCGCCGTCGACGGCGGTGGAAGCGGCGCGGGAGGCCGGTGCGACGGTGATCGGCGTGGCGACGGTCGTCGACCGTGCCACCGGTGCCGACGAGGTCATCACGGCGCTCGGCGTGCCGTACCGCTCGCTGCTCGGGCTCGCCGACCTCGGACTGGGGTAGGCGTGGACCAACCCGGTCCCACCGAGTGGCAGTCGCGGTCGGGCCCGGAGGTGGGTGTCGGTCCGTGGGTTGACGAACGCGGCACGTCGCCACCCGCCGACCCGCGCTACGACCCGGAACTGCTGGCCGACGGTGACACCCGCAATGTCGTTGACGCCTACCGTTATTGGACGCGCGACGCCATCGTCGCCGACATCGACTCCCGACGGCACCCGTTTCACGTCGCCATCGAGAACTTCGCGCACGACGCCAACATCGGGACGGTCGTCCGCACCGCCAACGCCTTCGCCGCGGCTGCCGTGCACATCGTCGGAAAGCGGCGGTGGAACCGCCGCGGCGCCATGGTCACCGACCGCTATCAGCACCTGATGCACCATGATTCGGTAGCCGATCTGATCGGCTGGGCGCGCGCCGAAGGTCTCGCCGTGGTGGCCGTCGACAACACGCCGGGCTCCCGGCGCCTCGAGACGGCGGAACTGCCGCGCGACTGCGTCCTGCTGTTCGGTCAGGAGGGGCCGGGCGTGAGCGAGGACGCCCACAGCCACGCCGATCTCACCGTCTCGATCGCCCAGTTCGGCTCCACGCGCAGCATCAATGCCGGTGTGGCCGCGGGGATTGCGATGCACGCGTGGGTGCGACAGCACGCGGATCTCGGGGCGGCTTGGTAGGCAAGGGGTTTCGATGGGTTTCGATAGGTTTCGATACGGCTCCTCGCAAGCTCGTCGCCTACTCAACCAGCGGTGGGGTGCGGTCTGCTCTATCAACCAGCGGTTGGGTGCGGGTCCGTTCTACTCAACCAGCGGTAGGGTGCGGGTCTGCGGGTTGATCTCGGTCGCCCAACCAGCACCGCGTCAACCGCGGCGGAACATCTCGGCGACCCGGTTGGCGGAGTCGAAGGCCAGCACGCGGCCGCGGCCGGCCAGTCGTCGCGGCGCCGACGGTGGGCTCGGCGGTGTGATCGTCAACGGGTCGCCCACCCGGACCCGGCCCGACCGGATCACGTCGGCATACACGCCGAGGTAGCGATCGGCGGTCGTGGCGACCGCACGGGTCAGACCGGCCTCCACCGGCAGGTCCACATGTGCGCGGCTGGGCACCACGCAGCGCACCGTCCGCATCACCACCCGCATGCGTGCGTCGCCCAGACCCAGGCCGGCGTCGGCCCATCGGGCCTCGGGCAGGCCATCGGCGCCGAAGTCGCCGGCGAGCACCAGGTTCGGCCGGAACCGTCGGGGATCGAGGTGCTCGACACCCATCGCGGCGGCGATGGTGTCCACGCTCGTCTCGGTCACGAGGTGCACCGGACACAGATCGACGAACGTACCGGGCGGGGTGGCGTTGCGGGTCAACGTCGCCAGCGCGCGGGCATTCATGTCGGAGACCTTCGGCAGTTTCTCGTCGGACGCGATACCGAGGTCGCGGGCGAGCACTCCCGGGGTCAGCGACGTCATCCGCTCGCGCCACGACAACCGGTGCGCGCGCGGATCGTCGGGCAGCGGGACCAGGCGCACGTCGCGGTCGAGGAGCGCCGACATGGCGGAGTGGATCCGCGGGTCGTCGCTGTGATGCTCCGAGCCGTCGGGAGCGGTGACGATCACCGCCGGTGCCCGGCCCGGGCCGGCGTCGGGACCGGGTGGCGCCGCGAACCGCGCGGAGAATCCGAGGACGGCGGGCAGCCGGCGCGCCGAGATGGTGGTGTCGCGTTCGACATCGTGCAGGGCCCACAGCCGATCACCGTGTACCCCACGCGGTCTCAACTCGAGCGACTCGAGCGACTCGCCACCCATCGACTTCACCGGATGGCGCCACAACTCGGTGATACGACACGGTGTGCTGCTCATCGGTCCCTGCTCTCCGGCGCTTCCCGGCACCTGCGTGCGCGGCGGTGGGTCGCGCCCACGGTAACCGATCGTTCACTTGCGCAACCAACGGCTGGGACGGAAGAGTGATCACCCGTGTCGACCTCGCGCCTCCGCCCTGCGCTCATCTCCGTACTGACCGCCCTGACCGTCGGCCTCGGTCTCGTCTCCGGTGGAGTCGCCGCGGCGACACCCACCGCGGTGGCGGCGCCGGCGGCGTTCACACCGGCCCAGCTCGTCGGGCCGTACCCGTCGGATTATCCGCCGGGTGGGACGTATGTCCCGGTGCTGGATGGCTTCTCGTACCTACGTGACAACCGGCCGGACATCATGGCGCAGAATCTGCGCACCGTCGAACGGATCAACGGGTCGGCCACCCGCGCGGAGCAGAACGACGCGGTCGCGATCAACTACGACGACCGGCTCCTCTCACTGTCGGAGGCACTCGGCGCGCGGCTCGGGCCGGTGTTCCGCAAGCTGCTCGCCGACGGGCGGCTGCCCAAGGTCGCGGCACTGACCGAGGGGTACACCGCGCGCGCCATGCTGCCGCTCGGTACGACGCTGATCGAGAAGGAGATCTTCGGCAATCCGCGTCCCTTCGTGGTGGCACCCGGCAAGATCGAGCGCTACAACCGGCCAGGCGAAGATCTGTACGCCGACCTCGGCGGCAACGGCTCCTACCCATCCGGGCACACCAGCATGGGTTACCTGATCGGCGGGCTCCTCGCCTACTGGCTGCCCGAGCTGGGGCCGCAGATCACCGTGCGCGCCGGTGAGATCGGACGCAGCCGGATCGTGCTCGGTGTGCACTATCCGCTCGACGTCATGGGCGGCCGGATCCTGGCCACCGACCTCGTCTCCGCGCGACTGTCCGATCCGGGTTTCGCCTCGCTCGTCGATCAGGCCGGCCGGCAGTTGCGCGCCGAACTCGAACGGGCGGTCGGTGTGCCGCTGGCGCGGTTCATCGCAGCCGACACCCCGTACATGAGCACCCAGGAAGCGGTGGCCGCGCACCGGCAGATGATGACGTACGGATTCGGAAAGGTCGCGCCCGGTCAGCGCAACGAGATCCCGGCGTCGGCGGCGGCACTGCTCAAGAGCCGCTTCCCGCGCCTGTCCGACGCCCAGCGCCTCGACATCCTGCGACAGACCGCGATCGATGCGGGTTATCCGCTCGACAAGGCCGGGTCCAACGGTGGCTGGCTGCGAATCGACCTGGCCGCGGCGTACGCGGTGACCCCCTGATCGGCGAGAAACCCGACTGACTACGCGGTCGGGTTCTCCTCGCGTTCGACGTCGACCGGCTCCTCGACGATCGGCCGGCGCGACCGGAGGAACCGCTTGGTCACCTCGCTGATGATGGGGATGACCGAGACGAACACGATGAGCAGGAAGATGATGTCGATGTTGTCGCGGATGAATTCGATCTGGCCGAGGAAGTAGCCGAGCAGGGTGACCCCCGCGCCCCACACGATGGCGCCGACCACGTTGTAGGTCAGGAACACCGGGTAGCGCATCTTGGCCGCGCCGGCGACGAGTGGCGCGTACGTCCGCACGATCGGCACGAACCGCGCCAGGAAGATCGTGATGGGGCCGTGCTTCTCGAAGAACTCGTGCGCCTCGACGATGTAGCGCTCCTTGAGCACCTTCGCGTCCGGCCGGAACAGCGAGTACCCGACGCGGTTGCCGATCCAGTAACCGACCTGGTCGCCGAGGAACGCGGCGATCGGAATCGTCACCAGCAGCACCCACAGCGGCGCGAACGGCTCGATGTCGGCGGACTTCGCCGCGACGATCAGCCCGGCGGTGAACAGCAGGGAGTCACCGGGCAGGAGCGGGAACAGCAGCCCCGACTCGATGAACACGACCAGCAGCAGTCCGGCCAGAATCCAGGTGCCGAACGAGTTCAGCAGGTTGACCGGGTCCAGGAACCCCGGCAGCAAGGCGAGGTTGGTGGTGGTCGTGCTCAGAGCAGTCGTGCTCGTGGAGAGGGCGGTGTCGATCACGTCGAAACAATGTACCCGCGATTCGACCCACGACCGCGCAGCGAAGCCGGCGAACTGCTACCGATCCGCCGGCTCCGACGCGCGAGCGTCGGCGGAGTACACCTTGTGCTGGACGAGTGCCACGACGGCGACCACGGCGACACCGAGCACGAACAGGCCCAGCGCCCCGGGCCATTCGTCGCCGACCCCGAGCAGGCCGCCGTCGTCGGTCTGCCAGGGCCACAATGCGCGCAGGGACCCGAGCAGCAGACCGGCGGCGCCGATCATCGCGGCAGTGTGATGGTTTTCGAGCAGCCATTCGAGGATGCGCACGAACGTCACGATGCCCACCAGCGCGCCGACGGCGAAAACCGCCAGGTACTGGACGTTTCGGTCGTCGACGGCGGCCATCGTGGGCGCATAGATGCCCACCACCAGCAGGAAGAACGAACCGGACACTCCGGGCAGGACGAGCGCGCAGACCGCGACCGCCGCCGCGCAGAACACGAGGATCAACGGAGGATCGCTGATCTCGCTGCGGGGCAACGAGGTGAGTACGAAAACGGCCGTCGCCATGGCGATGAACAGCGCGGCTGCCTTGGCCTTGGCGCCGCCGCTGTCGAGATCACCGGGCCGGACTTCCAGGAACGGGATCGCCACCGATGCCGCTATCATGCCCATGAACAGCGCCTTGGAATACACCGGCTGGTCGGTGACGAATGTCTCCATCACGCCCGCGATGGAGAAGACCGCGACGAGCATGCCGATGGCCACGGGGATCAGGAGCCACCAGTCGACGCTGCGGGCGTCCGCGCGCCAGTCCGACCTGGTGATCATGCCCCGCGGGACGTCGGTCAGATGCTTGGCCGAGGCGATCAGTCGCGTGTAGATCCCGGTGACCAGAGCGACGGTGCCGCCGGAGACGCCGGGAACCGTCTCGGCCAGTCCGATCAGGCCGCCGCGAACGACGTTGCCGATCGTCTCGGTCGCCGGTGGTCGTTGTCCGCCGCGGGGAGACCCGTCCGACGGCGCTGGGTTCTCCTGCCTCGGCGTCACGCTGACATCGTAGCGGGCACACAGGGCCCCGATCGGCGCCGGTGGCCGGCCGGGGAACTCCATGTGTACATCTCAACCGCGACCCGTGTACCTGCCATACTGAGACGCGATGGCAGCTCGCTGCGGCGAGGAACCTACGTTCGAAGGATTCATCGATGCCCATTGCAACACCCGAGCAGTACGCAGAGATGTTCGACAAGGCCAAGAAGGGCGGCTACGCGTTTCCCGCGATCAACTGCACGTCGTCGTCGACGATCAATGCGGCCATCAAGGGATTCGCGGACGCCGGCAGTGACGGCATCATCCAGTTCTCCACCGGCGGTGCCGAATTCGGTTCCGGCCTCGGTGTGAAGGACATGGTCACCGGCGCGGTGGCGTTGGCCGAGTTCGCTCATGTCGTCGCGGCGAAGTACGACGTCACGATCGGTCTGCACACCGACCACTGCCCCAAGGACAAGCTCGACACCTACGTGCGTCCGCTGCTCGCAATCTCCCAGGAGCGCGTCGACGCCGGCAAGAACCCGCTGTTCCAGTCGCACATGTGGGACGGCAGCGCCGTGCCGCTCGACGAGAACCTGGAGATCGCGAAAGATCTGCTCGCGAAGGCGGGCGCCGCCAAGATCATCCTGGAGATCGAGATCGGCGTCGTCGGCGGTGAAGAAGACGGTGTGGAGAACGAGATCAACGACAAGCTGTTCACCACCCCCGAGGACTTCGAGAAGACCCTCGACGCGCTGGGCGCGAGCGACACCGGCAACCGGTACCTGCTCGCCGCGACCTTCGGGAACGTGCATGGCGTCTACAAGCCGGGCAACGTGAAACTGCGCCCCGACGTGCTGAACACCGGCCAGGAGGTCGGGGTCAAGAAGCTCGGTCTGGCCGAGGGCGCGAAGCCGTTCGACTTCGTCTTCCACGGTGGTTCCGGCTCGCTCAAGAGCGAGATCGAGGAGGCCCTCAGCTACGGCGTCGTGAAGATGAACGTCGACACCGACACCCAGTACGCCTACACCCGTCCGGTCGCCGGGCACATGTTCGAGAACTATGACGGCGTCCTGAAGGTGGACGGCGACGTGGGCAACAAGAAGACCTACGACCCGCGGGTCTGGTCGAAGAAGGCCGAGACCTCGATGTCCGAGCGCGTCGTCGAGGCCTGCACCGACCTCAAGTCGGTGGGTAAGTCGATCAGCGCCTGATCGAGTCCCACCACCGCGACAGCGCCCGGCGGATCGCCGGGCGCTGTCGCGTTTCAGCGGTTGCGCCCATCGGCGGTTGGCGCGTCAGAGAGTGGCCAGACCGACGAGGACACCGACGGCGAGTGCGAGCATGACGATCGCGGCGATGACGACCGGGGGATCGATGCGTCGCTCCCCGCGCGACGTGGTGGTCGCCCGCGGTGCCGGACGCTCGATGTGCAGCGGAGTGGTCTGCGGTTCGAAGTAGTAGGTGGGCTCGGTGTCGGTGCGTCCGACGTGCGCAGCGGGCTGCACCGGATGGCCCGAGCGCAGTTCGGTTCCGGTGGGGTGGTGGACCCACGTCGGAAGCTGCGTCGGGGCGGCAGGCGGACGGGCCGGCCGGGCCAGGGGGCCGCTGCGGGTCACTGCGGCGTGCACACCTTCCACTCCTCGCCGGAGCGCTGCAGGTTGATCGTGACGACCTGCGGCTGCTCGGGGTTGGCGCTCTGCACCGCCTCGACCTCGACGACCGCCTGATTGCCGTCGTCGGTCACCAGGACAGCTTTGATCTCCCTGACCTCGACGAGTTCGTTGCGCGCCCGCTGGCCGTCGTAGATCGTCTGGAAGTCCGAGTCGCTGAGCGAGCTGTAGAACTGTTGGCGCTCACCGCAGGTGATCGATCGCAGTGTCGCCAGATCACCCTCGTACAGCGCCGTGGAGAATTCCTCGGCGGTATCGGCCGCCTCGTCTTCCGGGGCCGGTGGGCGCAGGCTGAGGTAGCCGAATGCCGCTCCCGTGGCAGCGAGGACGACGACCACCGCAGCGGCGACGATCCACCAACGCCGGGCCCCTCCGGACCCTGCCTTCTCGGCCTTCTCGGTGCTGGTTCTGCCGGTGTCCGACTTCTCGGTGCCGGACGAGGAGGACGAACTCCGGCCGGGGATGACCTCGGGCTTGTGCGCGGTCGTCGACCAGCCCTGCGCCGCGGACGTCTTGGCGGTGGGCGCCTCCGACCTCGACGCTGCCGCCGCACCGGCTGCCCCGGCTGCCACAGCCGCTCCCGCGGCGGCGGCGGGAAGGACCTTGGTGGTGCCGGAGTCGTCGGACGCGTCGTCGGCGGTGTCGCCGTCTGCCGACGAGTCTGAGGTGTCGGTGTCAGCGTCCGCGTCGGCAGGGGAGTCGTCGACGTCGGTCCACTCGTCGGTCGGGTCGGCCTCTGCTTCGTCCTCTGGGCCTGCCGGGGCATCGGAATCGGTGGTGGTCTCGGCGTCGGACGTCTCGTCGGCGACCGTGTCGATCGACTCGAGATCCTCGAGCTCGTCGTCGTCGGGCAGTTCGTCGCGACGGATCACCGTCGTGGCCGAATCCGTCGGACCGATGCCGCCGCCCGGCTTCCGGCGTTCGGCCGGCTGCTCGTCGTCGGTGGCCGACTCGGTCGTGGCTGCGGCTTCGTCGGCCGGGGTGTCGTCAGAGCCGGCGTCACCGGAGCTGATGCTGTCGAGGTCTTCGAGGTCGGCTGCCTCCGGGAGGTCCTCGCGGCGGATCACCGCGGTGGCCGAGTCGATCCCGCGACCGCCCTTGGGGGTGCGTCGGGCCGTGACCTGTTCGGCGGGCGCCTCGTCGGTGCCCGTGGCTTCGGCGGATTCGGGCGCCTCCGGGTCGGCGGTCGCATCCGACTCCGACTCCGGCGCGGGGTCCGTGCCCGCCTCGTCCTCGGTGTCGGGAACATCCGTGTCGGTGTCCCCGGTGTCGGGTTCGGCTGCGTCCGGGTCTGCTGCGTCGGCATCCGCGGTCTGTTCGGTTGCGGTCTCGTCCGCCGAGCTCGTCTGGTCGTCGCCGGTCTGGTCGTCGGACGTCTCGGTACCGGAGTCGTCGGTGGATGCCGACGCATCGGTGGTCTCGGCGTCGTCGACGTCTGCCGGGTCGTTGGCATCTCCGGGGTCGTCCGTGGCCTGGTCGACGTCGGGATCCGAGGCTTCCGCCTGCACCTCGTCGGCGTCGGCGGTCGGCGGGACCTCGTCACCGGCCTGCTCGGTCGGCTCCGGTGTGGGCTCGGCGGCGTTCTGCTCGCCGTCGTCGGTGTTCTGTACGACACTCTCGTTCGCGTCAGTCGTGCTCGGCTCTTCGGAGCCGGGCCCGGTCACGCCGTCGTTGTTCGCCTCGTCTGTCACCGCTGCGTCGTCGCCCTTCGTACTCTCGACCCAGGAATCATCCGGACCTCGGCGGCCGGGTCGGGCCGCCCCGTGGTCGTTGTCGTGATCGTTGCCGCGATTGCGCCACGCCGAGAGGGCGCGGCCGATCAGCGACCCGTCGTCGCGCGTCGAGGGCATCGCCGTCTACACCCCGCTTTCCCCGGATGGAACGGATCGGCGTCGATGTTGGTGACGACTCCCGACGAATGGGTCGCGTCATGGCCGATCGCGTCACTCACCCTAGCGAATGGCGGGCGCTCTCAGCACTCGGTGGGCGCCGAAAACCGTCGTGGTGTACATCGCCCGGCGGACTCGGGCCACCGAACGTGCGTGGGCGGTGGTCGACAGCCCGCGACCGGGTGGGGTGCTTCAATGGAGTGGTGACTTCTTTCGGAGACCTGTTGGGCCCGCAGCCGGTGCTGCTCACCGGCGACGATGAGGCCGAATCCGACCTGCTGAACGGTGCCGACCCGGCGCAGACCGCGGCGGCACACCCGACCGCGTCGATCGCCTGGGCGTACCTCGCCGACGCTGCGCTCGCGGCCTCTGACGGCGGCGCCGACGTGGGCCGCGTCATCGAGGCCTACGGCTACGCCCGGACCGGGTATCACCGTGGCCTCGACCAACTGCGCCGGCACGGCTGGAAGGGCTTCGGCCCGGTGCCGTGGAGCCACGAACCCAATCAGGGATTTCTGCGGTGCGTGGGCGCGCTCGCCCGCGCCGCGCAGTCGATCGGCGAAGAAGACGAGTACCTGCGCTGCCTCGACCTCCTGAACGACAGCGACCCGACCGCGGTGGCTCAGCTCGGACTGGCCTGACCGCCCGTCGCGCCGACCCCGTGACGACGTGACCACCTCACCGCCGTGACCGACTGGCTGCGCCGCCGCTTTCACGCGCTCCCACCGCCGGTGCGGCGACGAATCCGTCGGCTGTGGTTGTCGGGCGTGCCGATCACGCAGTGCGCCCTGGCCGCCGGGGTCTCCTGGTGGATCGCCGTCGTGATCTTCGATCACCCGCAGCCGTTCTTCGCGCCGATCGCCGCGGTCATCTCCCTCGGGTTGTCGCTGGGTAAGCGGTGGCGCCGGTCCGCCGAGCTGGTGACCGGTGTCGTCATCGGCATCATCGTCGGCGACCTGCTGATCTCGTGGATCGGTTCGGGAACGTGGCAGATCATCCTGGTGGTGGGGCTGGCCATGACGGTGGCCGTCTTCCTCGACGACGGCCCGATCATCCCCATCCAGGCCGCGTCGTCGGCGGTGCTGGTGGCCACGCTGCTGCCGCCCGGCGACGTCGGCGGCATCAACCGTGCGATTGACGCCCTGATCGGCGGGCTGATCGGCATCCTCATCGGGGCGTTGTTCCCGGTCAATCCGGCCCACCGGGCCCGCCGGGACGCTGCCGGGCTGCTCGCGACGATGCGCGATTCCTCCCGCCGCCTCGCCGCGGGTCTGCGCGAGATGGAGGAGCAGGAGGTGTTCGCCGCGCTGACCGCGGCGCGCGGTACGCAGGAGGCGATCAACACGATGCGCGCCGACATGCGTGGCGGCAAGGAGGTGAGCGCCATCTCGCCGTTGTACTGGGGGTCGCGCGAAAGGCTGCAGCGGATCTCGGCGACCGCCGACCCCATCGACAACGCCGTGCGCAACTTCCGGATCATCGCCCGTCGGGCCCTGGCGATGACACAACGGCGCGAACCCCTGCATCCCGACATCATCGACATCATCGACGACCTCGGGGAGGCGTTCGAGGTCCTGCGCGCGATGATGATCGCCAAACCCGGTGAACCGCCCGACCAGGCCGATGCCGCCCGGGTGCTGCGCACCATCGCCCGCAAGGCGAAGCCCGAACTGGTTGCTCACAGCTCGCTGGCCGAGACGGCCGTGATGGCAGAGATTCGCTCGTTGCTGGTCGACATGCTGATGATCTGCGGGCTGGGGCGGTCGTCGGCGGCGGCGACCTTGCGCTGACCTCGCCCTTCGTGACGACCCTTCGCAGGCTCCGGGTCTCCTCAGGGGTCGGGGGGGCGACCCCCGGTCCCTGAGGAGCGAGCTTGCGAGCGTCGACCCCGGTCCCTGAGGAGCGAGCTTGCGAGCGTCGACCCCGGTCCCTGAGGAGCGAGCTTGCGAGCGACGGTCCTATAGCTTGTCAAGCTGTTGGAGGTCGGCTTTGAGGGCGTGGTAGACCTCGCGGGCGATGAAGCGTTTGAGGCAGCGGATGATGTCTTT